>JARKSS010000398.1 GCA_029974175.1 Vicinamibacterales bacterium | reverse complement strand
GGCCCCGTCGCGCAGGCCGCCGGGGCTGGTCGGTGGCGCGCGCACCCGCTCCCGGGGCGGCCAGGCCATGCATTGGCGATCGGCTCCTTCCGCCCGCGCGACCTCGCGGTGGGGCGGCAACAGCCGCCCCGCGGCGGCGTCGTCGTACCGGCCGGCGCCACGGTATCAAGCCGACACGAACCGTACGGCGCCGTACCGATCGTCCGCACCCGAGCGCGACGACCGTTCGACGCCACAGTACCGCTCGTCGGCACCGTCCCGAGCAACGCCGCAGTCCCGTTCATCGGCGCCCTCGCCGGCGGCGCCCCGGGTCACCCCGCAATCCCGTTCGTCGGCGCCCTCGTCCGCACCACGGTCTCGGCCTCAGCCGCAGGGCCGCTCATCTGCTCCCTCGGTGGCACGTCCAAGCGGCGGCAGCCCGATGCCGTCGATTGGCGGTGGCGCGCGGCCGTCTGGGTTGGGCGGCGGTTCCATGTCGCGTCCGAGCGGCGGCAGCCGGGGCGGGGGATCGTCGGGCGGGACGCGGTCCTCGGGCGGCGGCGCCCGTCCCAGAAACCGGGGCTGACAGCACCAGTGCCTCACTGATCACTGCCGCGCGGGCACGACTCTGAGGATCCGGTCGTCGTCCAGGGCGGGCGTTCCCCGCCCATCGCGGTTCGAGGTCGAGAAGTAGAGGGCGCCGTCGTTCCCCATGGCGACCTCGCGCAAGCGCCCGAACACGCCGTCGAGAAGCCGTTCGTGCGAGGCCACCGCCGCACGTCCCGGCGCCTGCAGCACGATGCGGTGCAGGTGCGTGCCTCGCAGCGCCGCGAAGAAGAGGTTCCCCGAGAACGACGGGATCCGGTCGCCGCGGTAGAAGGCGGCACCGGATGGGGCGACCGTCTGCTCGAAGAACAGGACGGGCGGCTCCATCCCGGGTCGCGTCTCGGCTCCTTCGATCTCCGGCCAGCCGTAGTTGCGGCCGGCCTCCACGCGGTTGACCTCGTCCAGCGCCGACTGCCCGTGCTCGGTTTCCCACAGCCCGCCCGTGACCGGGTCCCAGTCGATGCCCTGGGGGTTCCGGTGCCCCAGCGAATACACCGGGGACGAGAACGGGTTGTCGCGCGGCGTGGTGCCATCCTCGTTCAGGCGAAGCACCTTGCCGTTGGGCGAGGCGAGGTCCTGCGCCAGCGAGGTGTCGGCCGCGTCGCCCATCGTCACGTAGAGCAGCCCGTCGGGGCCGAACTTGATGCGCGAGCCGTTGTGGATCGACGCGGCGCCGATGTCGTCGAGCAGCACGGCCGGTTCCCCGAGCTCGCCGTTCAGTTCGCGAAACCGCACCACGCGGTTGACCGGGCTGCCGTCGGCGCGTCGCGCCGTGTAGACGAGAAAGACGAGGCCGTTGCTCTCGAAAGCCGGGTGGAGTGTGAGCCCGAGCAGCCCCGCCTCACCTTGCGCGTACACGTCGGTGAGCGTCAGCGCGGGGCGGGGCTCGACCTGGCCGCCGCTGACGATCCGTACGCGGCCGGGACGCTCGGCGACGAAGACCCGGCCGTCGGGCGCAAAGGCAAGGCTCCAAGGCACCTCGAGCCCCGTGGCCACGACCTCCACCGAGAAGCGGGTGCCATCGGCGGCCGTGAAGGTGCCGGCCTCGGTGCCCGGGCTGCCGTCACCGGGCGGGGGCGGCGGCCTGCGGTCGTCGCCGCAGGCCTGTGACAGCCATGCCGCCAAGAGCGCAGCGAGGATTGCCGAAGGGAACGCTGAAGGGCGACGGCCACGGGGGGCCGCACACGCGGTGGACGTGTCTGGGGGCATCGACACCTCTCACCGGATTGTAGGCCAGAACAGCAGGGCCACCTTGCGCCTGCAGCTCGCGCCGGCGTCGCAGACGAGCCGGTTCTTTCCAGACGAGGATCCCCTCGAGGCTCGGCCCTGGCCGGTTGCTGAAGAATGAAGCCTGCAATGTAAAAGGGAAAATGGAGAATGAAAAGGGGCGTGTTCTTCCTTTCTTCCTTCTACATTCTGCATTCAGGCCGCATCCTTCCGCGGCTTTCTAGCCCGTCGCCCGGTGCAGCGCCGCCTCCGCGTGCAAGGCGGCCGTGTCGAAGAGCGGCACCTTCGTGTGCTCGGGGCCGACGAGCAGCGGGATCTCGGTGCAGCCGAGCACGATCCCCTCGGCCCCCAGCCCGGCAAGGCGGTCGATGATCTCGAGGCAGCGCGCCCGCGACGCGTCGCGCAGCACGCCCATCGACAGTTCCTCCATGATGATGCGATGAACGTCGCGGCGCTCGTGCTCGGCCGGAACCAGCGTGGTGAGGCCGTGGCGGGCCAGCCCCTCGGCGTAGAACGGCTTCTCCATGGTGAAACGCGTGCCGAGCAACCCGACTGTCGAGAGGCGCGCGGCCTTGATGGCAGAGGCCGTCACGTCCACGATGCTCAGGAGCGGGATCGGCGAGGCGGCCTGAAGCCGGTCGAACAGCAGGTGCATGGTGTTGGTCGCCATCACCGCGAAATCGGCACCGGCCGCGGCCAGCCGTCCGATCGCAACCGACAGCGCCTGGCCGATGGCGTCCCACTCGCCCGCCTCCATCCAGTCCTCGAACTCCTGAAAGCTCACCGAGTAAACGACGATCTCGGGATAGCGGTGATCGTGGTGCTGCCGCTGCCACGAGTGGACGATCTGCTCGTAGTAGGTGACGGTGGACTCGGGGGTCAGGCCGCCGAGGATCCCGATTCGCTTGGGCATCGTCGCCTCCGGCCGGAAGGGGGCGGCCCCATCATACGGGAAATGGTGGCGTTTTCGGGCCTGCCGGGCTAGGCTCGAACCATGACGGCGACACAGCGGGTGCAGGTGAACACCGGGGGACAGGGCGACGTTCACGACCTGACGGCTGCGGCGGCCGAGGCGGTTTCGCGGCATGGCTTGAGGAACGGGATCGCAACGCTCTTCGTGGTCGGCTCGACGGCGGGCATCACCACGATCGAGTTCGAGCCGGGGGCGGTCGCCGACCTGGGACGGGCGCTCGAGAAGCTGGCGCCGCGCCACGGCGAGTACGCGCATCACCTGCGTTGGGGCGACGACAACGGCTCCAGTCACGTCCGCGCAGCCCTGCTCGGACCGTCGGTCACCATCCCGGTGGTGGACGGCCGGCTGGCGCTCGGAACCTGGCAGCAGGTCGTGCTGGTCGAGCACGATGTGGGTCCACGCCGCCGCGAGGTGATCATCCAGCTGATTGGCGAGCCGGGGCAGTCCGCAGGGTGACGCGCCCCGGCGTGTATGATCGTCGCCATGCGACTCTGCGGGTGGCTTGGAGCGGTGGCAGTCGGGCTGGGCACTCTCAGCGTGGCGGCCATGCAACGGCAAGCGGCGGCAGCGCCTGCCGTGCGGGACGGCGCCGTGAAGGTGGCGGGATTCATCAACGACGGTGCCCCGTATCCCGAGTGTCACGCCTCGACGATCGTCGAGGTCTCGCCGGGGCGGCTGGTTGCCGCGTGGTTCGGCGGCACCCGCGAGGGGGCCCCGGACGTCTCCATCTGGGTCGCCCGGCACGACGGGACACGCTGGCTGCCGGCAACCAAGGTCGCCGACGGCCGGCAGGAGGACGGCACGCGCCATCCGACCTGGAACCCGGTGCTCTTCAAGGCGGCCGCCGGCCCGCTGTTCCTGTTCTACAAGGTGGGACCGTCGCCCAGCCAGTGGTGGGGCCTGTTCAAGACCTCCACCGACGGCGGGGCGACGTGGAGCGAGGCGCAGAGGCTCGCGGCGCCCCTGCTGGGACCGATCAAGAACAAGCCGGTGGTGCTCGCTGACGGCACGTGGCTCAGCGCCTCTAGCACCGAGGGGACACCGACCGGCTGGCGCGCCCACTTCGAGGCGAGCCGTGACGGCGGGAAGACGTGGCAGTTCATCGGGCCGATCGACAAGGGACCTCAGTCGCTCGAGGCCATCCAGGGGAGCGTGTTGTTCCTCGGGGGTGACCGCCTTCTGGCGCTCCTCCGCACGCGCAACGGCGTCCTGGCCGCCACGCGGTCGGCCGACAACGGCCGCACGTGGAGCCCGCTCGCCCCGAGCGGCCTTCCGAACCCCAACTCGGGGACCGACGCCCTGACGCTCCGGGACGGCCGGCACCTCCTCGTCTTCAACAACTCGCGGCCGGCTGCGGGGCGCACCTCCGGGCCCCGCTACCCGCTCAACGTGGCGCTGTCAGGCGACGGCGAGCGGTGGGACGTCGTGCTGACCATCGAGAGCGAGCCGAGACCGCACGGCTACGCGTACCCCGCGGTCATCCAGGCGGCCGACGGCCTCGTGCACATCACCTATACCTGGAACCGGCAGCGTATCAAGCACGTGGTCATCGATCCGGCTGCACTGCCCCCTTCTACTTGATAATCCCCCGAAGCCCCTTCTCGAGGCGCCGCTGCAGCTCGTCCTGCACGCCGCGCTGAAGCAGCTCGGCCGTGTCCACACCGAAGTGGGGATCGGTGACGGTGCCCGTGACCACGACGGGCACGTCAATCTCCCCCTTCGCATTCCGCAGGCGCGCCGCCTCGCGTACGGCTCGAACCAGCTCGGCGGCCTTCTTCGCCGAGAACACGACGTGGCCGCGGAAGTCGAGCGACCGATTGAATCCGAGCGTCCCGGAAGCTGTGACCGTCAACTCCCCGGCCCGGACCAGCAGGTCCCTCGTCGTCGCGCGTCCACCCGCGATGGCCATGGTTGCCGTCAGGCTCTCGAAGCGGAGATCCCGCTCGTCTCCCTCGGCAATGCGCAGCGCCGAGTTGACCGCCGCGATCAGCGGAAAGTTGTGAATCGCCCCGTTCGAGAGCGCCACGGCCATGGTGCCGGTCGCCCGCTCGAGCATGGGCGCGGCCACCACCCCTTCGAGCCGGCCGCGGAGGGCGCCCACCCCGCTGAGGCTGTCGGGCACCGACGTGGCGGCGTTGACCAACTGTCGCATGTCAACCCCTTCGATGCGCGTGTCGAGCGCCCAGGCGGGTGGCTCGACTCCGAGGTTGGCCGTGATGCGTCCGCTCTGCCGTCCGCCGTAGACGGCGAAGGTGACGGGATCCAGCGACAGCTGGCTGGCGGCCAGCCGCAGGGGCGACTTCAGCGAGGTCAGCACCAGACCTTGGTACCCTACGCTCGCCGCGGCAATCTCCCCTGACGCGGCGATCGCCCCCGACGTGTCGATGGTGACGTCGAGCGCGAGCGGCTTGTCGCCCTCGATCGAGATGCCCGGAGGCATCTGGAGGCCGGCAAGGCCGAACACCTCGGGAAGGTCGGCGGTCTGCAATCGATCCAAGGCGAGCGAAAGGCGCACCCCCTCGGCTCCGAGCATCGCGCTGCCCGAGAACGAGGACTGGCCAATCGTTCCTGACAGGCCGTCGAGGCGCGTCTCCTTGCCGGTGCGCCGCACGACCGCGGCGAGGTCGTGGATGGACGGAGGCTGTCGCTGATCCTGTCGGCTCGCGTCGCTCACGCTCAGCCGGCCCTCTCTGAGAACGACTTCCCCCACGTCGAGCGACGGACTGCCAGTCGTTTCGCCCTTCGCCGGGCTGGCGGGGGACGGGAACCGCCACCGGCCGTCCCCGTCCCGCAGCGCGTGCACCTCCACGCCGACCAACTCGATTCGTTCGGCAACGATCGGACGGGAGAAGAGTGACGAGAGCCGCGGAACGATCCGGATCGAACTGAGGGCGATCGACGGCGGGGCCTGCCCCTCGGCAGCCGCGATCGTGATCTCGCGCGCCTCGACCGAGGGCGTCGGCAGCCAGTCGAGGCCGATCGTTCCGATGGTGACCCTCTGGCCGCGCGCGGCGCTCAGCCTGGTCTCGGCCACCGACCGGAGGGAGGCCGGGTCGAGAGCCCGGTACACGACCCACGCAAGGCCGGCAACCCCGATGAGCATCACGAGGAGGCTGACAAGGCAGCCCCGCCTCAGACGACCGATCCGCGCAGCCATGGCGATGCCTCGCTTTCCGGGGCCGGGTCGTTTCTCAACGCTGCCGGGCAACCGCCTCGAAGTGCCGCAGGTGGTGCAGCTCATGACCGGCGATTTGCCGCATCAGCCAGTCGATCGTGATCTCGCCGTACTCGGGATGATGGAAGGCGGTCTCGCGCGCGGAGGGTGACAGCGCTGAAAAGAACTGGAGGTTCATCCGGCGCACGCTCAGGTACGCCGCCAGCGCCGTGGCCCCGTCCAGATGTGATTCGGCGGCCATCCAGTCGTTCTGGTCGAACGGCTGCGCCACGTACCCCTTCTGCGTGAGCGCCATGCGCGCCCGCAGGGGAAGGGCCAGCTCGGTTTGGGCGAGGTGGACGAGCAGCTGCCGCAGCGTCCATTTCCCGAGGGCGTCGCTCCGCTCGAGATCCTCCGCGGGCAGCGCCGAAACGATCGCCTGGATGCGGCCGGGCGTCTCGCTCATTGCCTCGAGCGGATCACGGTTGCCGAGGTCGTCTTCGTATGGGTTCCGGACCATTGTGGACCTCCGGTTTCATCCGGCCGCCGGTTCGCGCCTGACCCAAGCGGCTTCAGCCGGGCGTCAGCCTGCCCGCCTTCTCCCTCTTCCGTTCTCGGTTTTCCGGTGTCGAGACTCTATTATGGCGGAATGCAGTGCCGCGTCCGCGTGTTCGCGCCGGCATCGGTCAGCAACCTCGGTCCGGGATTCGACGTGCTCGGCCTGGCCATCGAGCGGCCCGGAGATGTCGTCGAGGCCGAGTTCCGGGACAGCCCGGGCGTCGAGATTGCCGCGGTTACGGGGGACGGCGGCCTCCTGCCGGCGGATCCCGGACGGAACGTCGCGGGCGTCGCGGCGGCTTCCTTGCTCCAGCACCTGGCATTGAGCGGAATCGCAGCCGAACGTCTCGGAGGGGCGCGGCCTCCAACCGGCGTCCGTCTCTGGGTGCACAAGCAGATGCCGCTGGCGAGCGGCCTCGGCGGCTCGGCGGCAAGCAGCGTTGCCGGCGCGCTGGCCGTCAACGAGCTGTACGGACGGCCGCTCGCAAAGGACGCGCTGCTGCCACACGCGCTCGCCGGGGAACAGGTGGCGGCGGGCACCGTTCATGCCGACAATGTGGCCCCGAGCCTGCTCGGCGGCATCAAGGCCATCCGGGGCTACACGCCGCTCGAAGTGCTGGACCTGCCGGTTCCGCCAGCCCTCCGCCTCGTCGTCGTGCACCCGCACACCGAAGTGCAGACGTCGTACGCGCGCCGGCTGGTGCGCGAGCACAGCTTCCCCATCGAGATCGCCGTTGCCAACCTGGGGAACATGGCAGGCCTCGTCGCGGCCCTCCACCGTGGCGATCTCGAGCTGCTTGGCCGTTCGCTCGAGGATCGGCTGGCCGAGCCGTTGCGCATCGGGCTCATCCCGGGCGCCGCCGCCGTGAAGCTGGCCGCCCGCGCGGCCGGCGCCCTGGGTTGTTCGATCTCGGGGTCCGGTCCCTCGATGTTCGCAGTGACGGGAGACGACGAGACAGCCGAGCGGGTGGCGGCGGCGATGCGGATCGCGTTTGCCGAGGAAGCCGGCCTCGAGAGCGAGGCATTCACCGGCCCGGTGAACGTCCACGGGGCAAGGCGGATACCGTGATGCGTCTTCGAGTCGTGGGGCCCGGACGCGCAAGGTTGGAGAACGGGCAGGACGCCCGCGCCCGTTCGTTCCGCGAGGCGGTCCTCGACGGCCTGGCACCGGGCGGCGGCCTGTACTTGCCGTCCGCCTTTCCCACGCTCCCGGCAGCCGAAGCTGCAGGGTGGCGCGGCTTCCCCATCTCTGAGATTGCCGTGCGCGTGCTGGCACGCCTGCTCGGCGACGAGTTCGACGGCGCGCGCCTCGAAGCGTTGACTCGCGACGCCTTCAGCTTCGACGCCCCACTCGTCCCCACGGCGGACGGCATCAGCGTGCTCGAGCTGTTCCACGGGCCGACGCTTGCCTTCAAGGACTTCGGCGCCCGGTTTCTCGGCCGCATCTTCGGAGCGTTGCTCGCAGCGCGCGGCGACCACGCGACCATCCTCGTCGCAACCTCGGGGGACACGGGCAGCGCTGTCGCGCAGGGGTTCTACGGCGTGCCCAACCTCCAGGTGGTGGTGCTCTACCCCGCCGGCAAGGTGTCCCGCTTCCAGGAAGCCCAGATGGCCACCCTCGGCGGGAACGTGCGAGCAGTCAAGGTGCCCGGCGTCTTCGACGACTGCCAGCGCCTCGTGAAGACGGCATTCTGCGACGAGAGCCTGGCTTCGCTGCACCTGTCGTCGGCCAATTCGATCAACCTCGGGCGCTTGCTCCCGCAATCGGTCTACTACTTCCACGCCCTCCTTTCGGTTCCTCAGGGAGCAGCCGGCCCATCGACGCTGCCCGAGACAATCTTCTCGGTGCCCTGCGGGAATCTCGGGAACCTGACCGCCGGCGTGATCGCCCAGCGGATGGGGCTGCCGGCCGCTCGATTCCTCGCCGCCTGCAACGTCAACGAGGTGCTGCCCGAGTTCCTCCGCACGGGGGTGTACAGGGCCAGGCCTTCGATTGCCACCGCCTCGAACGCGATGGACGTCGGCAACCCGAGCAACTTCGTACGCCTCGCCGCGTTGCACGGTGACTCGCTCGAGGCGATGAGGGCGAACCTGGCTGGATACCGCGTGGATGAGGCCGAGACGCGGGCGACGATACGCGACCTCTACCGCCGCACGGGCTACGTGCTCGATCCGCATGGCGCGGTTGGGTACGCGGCTGCCCTGCGCTACCGCGCCGAGACGGGCGATGACCGGCCCATCGTGACGCTTGCGACGGCGCACCCGGCAAAGTTCGGCAGCGTGCTTCGCGAGGAGCTGGGCTTCGAACCCGCCCTGCCGGCCGAGTACGCGGGATGGGAATCGCGCCCGATCCTGGCGGAGGCGCTCTCGGACACCCGGTACGAGACGTTCAGGGAATGGCTACGGGGTTGAGCGTTCGTAGACCACCCGGCCACCGGTGATCGTGAGGTCCACTTTCAGGTCGCGCAACGCCTCGGGGGCGACCGAAAACGGGTCGCGATCGAGCAGCACGAGGTCGGCGAGCTTGCCGGCGGTGATGGAACCCTTCTCGCGCTCCTCGAACGCCGCATAGGCCGATCCCAGCGTGTATCCCTCGATCACCTGCGCCACGGTCAGTTTCTGCTCGGGCACCCACCCGACCGGGTTCTTGCCGTCGAGCGTGGCGCGCGTGACCGCGGCATGGATGGTCAAGATCGGATCGAGCGGCGCCACCGGCCAGTCGGTGCCGATCGCCAGCCTTGCGCCGGCGTCGAGGAACGACTTGAACGCGTAGGTCGTCTTCACGCGCACCGGGCCGATCCGCCTCTCGGCCCACTTGCCGTCGTCGATGGCGTGGTAGGGCTGCACCGAGGCGATGACGCCCTGGGCCGCGAAGCGGGCGAAGTCGCCGGGCGCCAGGTGCTGCGAGTGCTCGATGCGCGGCCGGCGGTCCTTCGGGCCGTTGGCTTTCGCCACCTCGTCGAACAAGTCGAGCACCATGAAGATCGCGCGGTCGCCAATCGCGTGGATGCACAGCTGCTGGCCTGCCCGGTCGAGCTCGACGAGCCGCTCGCGCATCCCCTCGATCGGCTGCATCTCGTCGGACAGGAGGCCGCGGGTGGACGGATCGTCGGTGTAGGGCTCGAAGAAGAACGCGGTGGCCGAGCCGAGCGAGCCATCGGCGAACCCCTTCGCACCTGATACCGACAGAAACGGCGAGGTCGTCGCCGCCGCTGCCGTCCCGGACGCCAGCTCCCTCGCCAGCGGCACCACGGCCCTGACCGCCCGAATCCGCGTGGTCAGCCGCCCCTGCTCGGCGAGCTGCGCGTAGAGCCGGACGGCCTCGGGTTCCGGACCCATGTCCTGCACGCTCGTCACGCCGAGCGAGGCCATGTGGCCGAGCGCGCGCTCGAGGATCCGCAGGCGCTGCTCGGCCGTCTCGTCGGGGATCACCCGCTGCACGAGGGCCATCGCGGCGTCCTTCAGGATCCCGGTCGGCTCGCCTCTGGCGTCGCGGACAACCTGGCCGCCCAGCACCTCCGGCGTTGCCGCATTCACGCCGGCCAGCTTCAACGCGGCCGTGTTGGCGAGCCCCATGTGCCCGTCGTAGCGCTGGACGAACACCGGGGTATCGGGCGTCACGCCGTCGATCATCTGCCGCGTCGGCAGCGGGGCCCCCGGCCAGCCCTGCTCATCCCAGCCCCCGCCGAGGATCCACTCCCCCTTCGGCAAGGTCTTCGCCTTCTCGCCGATGCGCCGCGCGAATTCCGCCGGCGTCGGAGCATCTTTCAGGTTCACGGCATCGAGCCGGTACCCACCTCCCATCAGGTGGATGTGCGAGTCGTGGAAGCCCGGCATCAGGAACCGGCCCCCGGCGTCGATGACGCGGGTTGCCGGCCCGATCAGGCGCCGCACCTCGCCCACGGTGCCGACTGCCGTGATACGCCCGGCGCGCACCGCCACGGCCTGGGCCTCGGGCCGGCCGGGGTCAACCGTCCACACTCGTGCGTTGACGATGGCCAGCTCGGCGTCTGGTTCAGTGCTCGTCGCGCCACCGCATCCCGCGACCATCGTGATCGCGCACATGATCGTCAACCCCCTCAGCCAGCCCGTTGGAAGCACGTGCGAACGCCTGGCCATATGACACCTCAGGAAACGGAGGGGGCTGCCGGCAGCGGATTATAATCCCGGCGGAGGAACGCATGCGCCCGCGCAGAAGCTGGATCCCGTTCGCCCTGGTTCTCGCGGTCGCGCCCGCGGCGTCGGCACAACAGCCGGTGCGCGCGCGGGACGGCCTGGTCGTCTCTCAGAACGAGACGGCCTCGCGCGTGGGGGCCGCGGTGCTGAAGGAGGGCGGCTCGGCGATCGACGCCGCCGTCGCCACCGCGTTCGCCCTCGCCGTCACCCATCCGACCGCAGGCAACATCGGCGGCGGCGGCTTCATCGTCTTTCGGCCGGCGACCGGCACGCCCGAGGCCTACGACTTCCGTGAGATCGCCCCGCGCCGGGCCTCCCCCACGATGTTCCTCGAGGACGGGAAGTACTCCGCGCGGCGGCACCACGACAGCCACTTGTCGGTGGGCGTGCCCGGCACGGTAGCCGGGCTGCACCTCGCCTGGCGCGAGCACGGGAAGCTGCCCTGGAAGCGGCTGGTCGAACCCGCCATCGCCCTCGCGCGCGACGGCTTCCCCGTGACCGACGGCCTGGCCCGCTCGCTTCGCGCCATCCTGCCCGACATGAAGGCCTACCCTGCCTCGGTCGCGCAGTTCTCCAAGAACGGCGTCCCCTACGAGCCGGGGGAGATCCTTCGGCAGCCCGACCTCGCCCGCACGCTCCAGCGTATCGCCGAGCACGGCCCCGCCGGGTTCTACGAGGGTGAAACGGCGTTGCTCATCGAAAGGGAAATGGCCGCCAACGGCGGCCTGATCGACCGGCAAGACCTCGAGGCGTACCGGCCGAAGAAGCGCGTCCCGTTGCGGGGGACGTACCGCGGGTTCGAGATCCTCTCCATGCCGCCCGTCAGCTCGGGCGGCGTCGCGCTCATCCAGCAGCTCAACATCCTCGAGGGGTACGACCTGAAATCGTTGGGGTTCCGCTCGGCCGCGAGCATCCATTTCATCGTGGAAGCAATGCGCCGCGCCTACGCCGACCGCGCCCGCTTTCTCGGCGACCCCGACTTCAACCCCGGGATGCCGGTTTCGCGGCTGATCTCGAAGGAGTACGCGGCCGGACTGCGGCGGTCGATCTCGGCGCGGCGGGCCTCGGTCTCATCGCCCACGAGCTTCGAGTGGCCGGCCGAGAGCGACGAGACCACCCACGTGTCGGTGGTGGACGCCGATCGAAATGCCGTGGCGCTGACCTACACCCTCGAGTACGGCTACGGCTCCCGGATCGTGGTGCCCGGGGCGGGCTTCCTCCTGAACAACGAGATGGGCGACTTCAACGCCGGGCCGGGGCTGACCACGACGGACGGCCTGATCGGGACCGAGCCGAACCTGGCGAGACCGCACCAGCGCATGCTGTCCAGCATGACGCCGACGATCGTGGCGCGCGACGGGAGGCTCGTCATGGTGACCGGCAGCCCGGGCGGGCGCACCATCATCAACACCGTCCTCCACACCATCCTGAACGTGATCGACTACGGGATGGGAGCGCAGGAGGCCGTGGACGCGCCCCGCTTCCACCACCAGTGGCTCCCCGACCGAATCTCGTACGAACGCTGGGGGATCTCACCCGACACCGCCGCCCTGCTGCAGAAGATGGGACACCGCCTGCACCCGGTCCGCTCCCAGGGCGTCGCCGAGGTCCTCGTCGTCAACGAGGAGGAGAACCTGCTCGAGGGCGGCGTCGATCGGCGGGCGCCCGACGGCGCCGCCGTGGGAGTGGACATGAGACAGTCGGGGCCGGCGCGTGCCCCGGGGCCGGGCCGTCGATTCAGAGTTGAATTAGTTCCGCCTCTGCCTTTCCGCCTTGAATGGTCAGGATGGCCACGCTGGGCTGGATGTCGAAGCGGCGCGGGCCCGCCGCGCCCGGGTTCACCACGAGACGGGCCCCGGCGCGGTGGACGAGCGGCTTGTGCGTGTGGCCGTACACCAGCACGTCTGCGTCGTACCGGGCCAGCAGCCGCGCGGGCGTCGGGCTTCCCACCTCGTGACCGTGGCTCACGTGCACGCTCACCCCGGCGATCCGTTCGTAGAAATGTTCCGAGAGCCGCGGGTCGCCCGGCATGTCCACGTTCCCGAAGACCGCCTCGACAGGCGCCACCCTCGCGAGGATGGCGAGCACATCGCCGCCGCCCACGTCACCGGCGTGCAGGATCCGCTCGACGGTCTCGAAGGCCAGCAGCACTTCGGGCCGCACCAGGCCGTGGGTGTCGGAGATCAACCCGACACGCACGGCCTGGCTCGAAGCCCGGTCAGGGAAGGGAGGCAATGGCGTCGATTTCGACGCGCAGCTCGGGGTGTGGCAGCGCCGCGACCTGCACGGTGGTTCGCGCCGGCCGGTGATCCCCGAAGACGCGCCCGTAGACGGCGTTCATCGCCGGGAAGTCGGACATGTCCACCAGGTACACGCCACAGCGCAGGACGCGCGACAAGTCGGTCCCGGCAGCCTCCAGGATCGCCTGGATGTTGCGGAACACCTGCTCGGTCTGCGCCGCGACGTCAGGTCCGGCCATCTGTCCGGTGGCTGGATCCACCGCTCCCTGGCCCGAAACGAACACGAGACGGTCGAAGACGACCGCGGGCGAGTACGGACCCACCGGCGCTGGAAGGTTGGGAGCGGCCACGGGACGGGCACTGCTCGAACTCATCTCCTCCCCCTAGAAGCGGAACGCGAACGAGACGCCAAACAGGTTCGCCTTGAACGAGTAGACACCGTTGTTGACCGTCGGGTTGGTCCGCCCTGCCCGCTCGGGCTGGCTCAGGTAAAGATAGAAGGCGTCCACGCGCAGGTTGTCGGTCAGCCGCTGGCCGAGTCCGATCGAGAACTCCCGGCGGACGCCCTCGGGCAGGTTCGGCGTCACGGTTTCGTCGGGCGCCGCCGCCGTGTGGAAGTCCACCCCCGCGCGCAAGGTGGTTGCCTCGCTCAGCGCGTACTCGGCGCCGGCGCGCAGCCCGTGCGTGTCCCTGTAGTTCTCGGGAACCGACGACTTCAGGTAATCGCCGTCGATCGGCAGCTCGTCGAACGCCGACCAGTTCACGAACTGGTAGTCGGCCAGCAGCTTCAGGGCCGGCGTCGCCTGGAAGGCAATCCCCGCGACCAGCTGTGCCGGCAGCGGGATTGCGCTCCCGGCATCCTGGGGCCCCAGCAGCTGGCCCTGCTGGAACCGGCTGGCCAGCAGGAGGTCCAGCCGCGTGCCCTGCGGAGCGACGCCCGGGATTCCGACCGGCAGCACGTAGGGCGTGGGGATCTGCCGCGTCTCGAGCGCCCCGTCGATGTCCACTTCCTGCCCCGTCATGAAGCGGGCGCCGAGCGATACTCTCTCGCTCGCCCGGTACAACACTCCGAAGTGGGCGCCGACGCTCCATGCATCGCCCTCGAGGTTGAGGTCGGCGAAATCGGTCGCGGCCGGCACGCCAAGCAGCTTGAAGGTCGCGCCCGGAGGCAGGCCTGGCAGCGCGGGCAGCGGCTGCGCCGAGAGGTCGAGCCGCTGGCGCAGCTGAACGTGCAGCCTCACGATGTCGATGCCGGCCCCCACCGACAGCCGGTCGTTCACCCTGTAGGACACCGTCGGCTGGACGTAGACGCCCTGGACGACGCTCTTGTAGCCCAGGAAGCGGCCCTGCGAATCCTCGGGCCAATCCGTCGTCAGCCCATACGGTGCGAAGACCCCGATGCCGACGGCGAACCGGTCGCCGATCGGCGTGGACGCGTAGACGTTCGGCAGCGGATACCACTTCTTGTTCAGCGTGCTGACCTGCCCGGTGGTGTTGTCGGTGAAGTCTCCGCGGGGGCCGATCACGGTACCGCCAAGGCCGACCTGGGTCGCGTCGAACGACAGCCCGGCCGGGTTGAAATACACGCTCGACGCGTCCGGACAGGGTGAGGCCACACCGGCGCCGCCGCGGCCCAGCTGGCAGGGGCTCTGCTCGTACACGCCGAAGCCCTGCGCCTGGGCGGCCTGGACGGCGCTCAGCACGCAGACGACGACCGCCAGGGCTCGCAACAGTAAGAATCCACGCATCGTTTCGCGTCCTCCGGCCTTCACGGCTTGTTCTGCGCCGGCCCGCACCTGCCCGGCGGGGCGGCTCTTCCTTGTATTGGGGCTGCGCGCGAAAGAGAGAGAGAAGGTAGCACAGATGGGCTGACGCCCGCGTGGATTTCCCGAGGATTACCGCCAGGAGCGATCGAATCGGTCCTCGAAGGCGCAGGGGTCTTCGCCGAAGGCGGCCAGGAAGTTCGCGGCGCGGTCGTCGAGCGATGCGAATCGGGAGAAGTAGTCAACGAGGGCACCGAGGCCGTGCCGGTCGACCAGCTCGGTCGCGGCCACGAGCGACAGGTCGTACATCGGGTCCTCGAGGCCCTCGCCAACCAGGCGGACCCACGACTCGGCGGACACCAGGTCGGACAAGCGGGGCAACGCCGAGCGGCGGGAGGCGTGACGCAGCTGTCGCCGCACGGCCTCCACCCTCGAGGCGACCGTCTCCTGGCCGAGGACCTCGAGCACCCGCGCACCCACCCATTCCGCCATGCCCTCGCGCAGCCACTGCTCAGTCCCCAGGCGCCGTCCCCCTGCCAGCTGGTATTGCGCGACGTGCGCCATCACGTGGGCCAGCGCGGCAATCCGCACCGGCCAGTCGTGTGGGTGTAGCTGGCAGAGGTTCAGGCAGATGCGGTCGGCGGTCGAGACGCCGACGATCCTCCCGAGCGAGGCCGTGGGGGGCAGCGGG
>JARKSS010000345.1 GCA_029974175.1 Vicinamibacterales bacterium | reverse complement strand
CGGGTGGATCGTCACGGGGATGCCGCGGCCGGTGTCGATGCCACGGATGCCGCCGTTCGGCAGGTGGCGTACGTCGATGGTGGCGCAGGAGCCGGCGTGGGCCTCGTCGACGGAGTTGTCGACGACCTCGTACACGAGGTGGTGAAGCCCCAGCGGCCCCGTCGAGCCGATGTACATGGCGGGGCGCTTGCGGACCGCCTCGAGGCCCTCGAGCACCTTGATCTTGTCGGCGCCGTACTCGTCCACGCCGAGATCGTGCAGCTGCTCCTCGTCTGGTGCGCCCGAACCGTTCGACGGCGCGACTTCAGGTGTCCCGGCGCTGTTCTCTGTTGCCTGCGGCGAGACCGTTTCCTCGAACCCGTGACCGCTTGCGTTGGTATCTGACATGAATCCTTGACAGCTCTTTGCTGCTAGAAGCGCATCGGCATCAGCACGTAGGTGTACTGGAAGCCCTCCTGCCCCACCGGCTTCATCACGGCTTGGCTGACCTCGTCCTTCAGCTCGAGCGCCACCCGGTCGGTCTCGACCACCTCGAGGAACTGCTGGACGTACTGGCCGTTGAAGCCGATCGACAGCGCCTCGCCCGCGTAGTCGTCGACGCCGAGGATCTCCTTCGCCTCGCCGTACTCGGGGCTCTGGGACGACACCTCGACCTTTCCCGGCTCGATGGCCAGCTTGACCGCGCGCGACCGCTCGGGCGACAGCTGCCCGACGCGCTTGAGCGCCGCGGCCAGCCGCTCGCGCTCGAACTCGATCACCTTGTCGTTGCCCTTGGGGACCACGCGCTCGTAGGCCGGGAACTGCGCCTCGATCATCCGCGACACCAGCACCCGCTCGCCCACCTTGAAGAACAGGTGGTTCTCGAGGCGCTCGTACTCGATGTCGCCGTCCACCTCCATCAGCAGCCGCCCCAGCTCGGAGACGGTCTTCTTCGGGAGGATGACCTTCACCTCGTCCTGCAGGTCGGGGAACTCGGCCGGCGCCTCGACCAGCGCCAGGCGATGGCCGTCGGTCGCCACCAGCGCGAACTGCCCCGGCCGGGCCACCAGCAGCACGCCGTTGAGGAAGTAGCGCGTGTCGTCGCTGGTGGTCGCAAACTGCGTCCGGGCGAGCATCTGGCGCAGCAGGTCGGCCCGCAGCGTGAGGCCCGCCTTGCCGGTGGCCGTCGGCAGCGACGGGAACTCTTCAGGCGGCATCGTCTGGATGTGCGAGTCGAACCGGTCGGCCGCCACCTTGACGCCCGACTTGTCCTGCTCGATCCGGACGTCGGTCTCGGGCAGGAACCGGATGATCTCGAAGAACTTCTTCGCCGGCAGCGTCAGCCGGCCGCCCTTGGCCACCGAGGCGGAGCACCGGCTCCGCAGCGCCACGTGCAGGTCGGTTGCGAGGAACCGCAGCTCCTTGCCCTCGGCCTCCATCAGCACGTTGGCGAGCACGGGGATGGTCGTGTTGCGCTCGACGATCCCCTGGAAGAGTTGCAGTTCGCGCAGCAGATCGCTCTTGCGGACGACAAGCTCCATGGCGCGGTGACCTCGTGGAGAGACGTGGTTAAGATCCGAGATCGGGAAGAAGATCCAAACAAGAAATTATACAGGAAAGAAAGGGTGTGTGGATACCCGAAAATGGCCCACTTAGTCCTTTACTGTGAACAACTTGCGCTGTGGAAGGCGGGTGTGGACGAACGCGCCCGCCGGGCCCTCGCGGGGAGCGCCGGCCGGGCCGTCCACACGGGTCCACAGGGGATGCACGCCCGATGAGCTGTGGACCTCTGGAAAACCGCCGGGCTCGCGCGAAAAGCGCTTGTCACGCGTGTCGCGCTCCAGGCGAGCGGGGGCCCTCCGCCCCGCGTCACCGCGCTCACGCCACCTGCTGAGCGGGCCCTATCGCAGTCCGTTCAGCAGGTTGTGGACGAGGTTGTGGAAATCGCGGTCCTTCCGCATCTTCTCCTCGACCGTGTCCACCGAGTGCATGACCGTGGTGTGGTGCTTGCCGCCGAAGGCCCGCCCGATCTCGGGCAGCGACTTCGAGGTGATCTGGCGGCAGATGTACATGGCAATCTGCCGCGGCTGGGCAATCGACTTCGAGTTGTTGCGCTGCTTGAGGTCGTTGGTCCGGATGTGGAAGAAGTCGGCCACGTGCTTCTGGATCATCTCGATGGTGACCGCCTCCTGGGGGCGCACCACGTCCTTGAGCACTTCCTGGGCCAGGTGGATGTCGATGTCCTGCCGGGTGAGCGACGCGTAGGCGATGAGCCGGATGAGCGACCCCTCGAGCTCGCGGATGTTCGACTGGATCTTCCCCGCCATGTAGAGCGCCACCGAGTCGGGCAGCGGCACCCCGTCGGCCTCGGCCTTCTTCTTGAGGATGGCGACCCTGGTCTCGAGGTTCGGCGGCTGGATGTCGGCGATGAGCCCCCAGCTGAACCGTGAGATCAGCCGCTCTTCGATGGCCGGGATCTCCTGCGGCGGCCGGTCGCCGCTGATGACGATCTGCTTCTGCGCGTCGTAGAGCGAGTTGAAGGTGTGGAAGAACTCGGTCTGCGTCCCCTCCTTGCCCGCCAGGAACTGGATGTCGTCCACCAGCAGCACGTCCACCGACCGGTAGCGCTCGCGGAACTCGAAGATCCGGTCGTTCTTGACCGCGTTGATCATCTCGTTCATGAAGCGCTCGCAGGCGATGTAGGTCAGCCGCAAGCCCGAGTGATGGTTGAGCACGTAGTGCCCGACGGCGTGCATGAGGTGGGTCTTCCCCAGCCCGACCCCGCCGTAGATGAAGAGCGGGTTGTACGACTTGCTCGGGGCCTCGGCCACCGCCCGGGCGGCCGCCTCGGCGAACTGGTTCGACTCGCCCACCACGAAGCTCTCGAACGAGTAGCGGGGATTGAGCCCGCCGAGCGAGGTGATGGGCGCCGACACCGTCGGCTCCTGCGCCACCGCCGGCTCGGGAGCCTCCTCGCTGGCCGCCAGCAGGACGACCTTGGTGCCCGCCTGGTCGAGCTCGGCAAGCGCCTCGTTGATGAGGCCGGAATAGTGCCGCTGCACCCAATCGCGGACGAGGTCGTTCGGGGCCTGGAGCGTCAGGGTGCCGTTGCCCTCCGAGACGAAGACGATCGGGCGGAACCACTGGTTGAACGAGTACTGGTTGACCTTGGTCTCGACCCGTTCGACGATCCGATCCCAGGTGGTGGTGACGGCGTTCATCGTCCTGCCTTCACGGAAGAGCCGAGGGGGCTTCCACCCCGGCCCGACAAGCGCCGGCCCCGATTCACACCAGGCGTTTCACCCGGTCCCCACGCGCGCCGCCGGGCGGCAACCCCCCGCTTTTCGGCCGAAAACAGTAGCTCAAGCGTTCCCGATTCGGCGGAAGCCTTGATTTTCCGGCCTCCGGGGGAACCCGACCACTGAGGCGGCCCGATTTTCAACATAAATTTCCACAACTGTGGAAAACTCTGGGGAAAGACCAAACCCACCAGGCCCCGGCGAACCGTGGTGGACGGGAAGGGGAACACTCTAGCATCCGCCTTCGCCCGGCGTCCATTACCTCACAGAGGACGCCGGGCTACGGCGGACAAGTCCGCCTTCGTGGCGTCCGTGAGCCTTGAGCCCTGAGCCTTGAGCCTTTTCGTTGACACTGCCGCTCCCACACCGCTACCATTGAAGATTCTCGCTGTCCTGACACTGCCGCGCGAGTCGCCTCGCGCATCTCCCGGGAACGACCATGAAGCGCACGTTTCAGCCCAACAACCGGCGTCGCCACAAGACGCACGGGTTCCTCGTCCGCATGTCCACCAAGGGCGGCCGCCTGGTCCTGAAGCGCCGCCGCGCCAAGGGGCGGAAGCGCCTGGCGTTGAACTAGGAGCTGGGAGCTGGACGCGCGAGCTCATGCATTCGGCCCCGAGCGCCGGATTCGCCGGCGCCCCGAGTTCCAGCGCGTGTACGACGGCGGGCAGCGTCTCAGCCTGAGGCTGATGACGGTCATCCTGATGCCCAACGGCCTCCCCCAGAGCCGCCTGGGCGTCTCGGCCACGAAGAAGCTGGGCGGCTCGGTGGTCAGGAACCGCGCCAAGCGCGTCGTTCGCGAGGTGTTCCGGCAGGCTGACGTCCCGGGCGGCCTCGACCTCGTCGTCATTCCCCGCCCCGCCCTGCTCGAGGCCGACTACCAGGCCGTCGCCGCGGAGTTCCAGTACGCCCTGCGCCGCGCCGGCCGGCGCGCCGGGGGCAGAGAGGCCGGGCGGCCCCGGCCGCCGAAGGAGCGCGGAGAGGGTGGCAACCGAACGCCGGCGTGAGTCGTAGAATGAGCTGTCCGTCTCCTCTCAACCCGTCCTGCCGGCGGCTGGCATGAGCTCCCCGAGCCTGGCTGCACGCCTGCTGCTGGCGCTGGTGGGCGCCTACAGGGTGCTGTTGGCTCCGCTGGTGGGCGGCGCGTGCCGGTACACCCCGTCGTGCTCCCAGTACATGACCGAAGCGGTGAGGCAGCACGGAGCCCTTCGCGGCGGCTGGCTGGGTGTGCGGCGGCTCGCGCGGTGCCACCCGTTTGGCGGCCACGGCTTTGACCCCGTGCCGGCTCCCTATCGCCCTGGCGTGAAGGTTCGCTAGCTTCATGGAAAAGCGCGTACTCCTCGCGGTCTTTCTCTCGTTCCTCGTCCTGTTCGGCTACCAGACGCTGGTCAAGCCAAAGGGACCCGCGCCGCGGCGCACACCGCCCCCGGCCACCGATTCCACGCAGGCCGCCCCCGCCGCCGGCGAGGCCGCGCCGGGCTCGATGGCGCAGGGAGCCCCGGGAAGTGCGGCCGAGCCGGGAGCCGCTCCCACCGAGACGCCTGCCTCCCCCGCCGCCGAGCCTCTTGTCGCAGACGCCTCCGAGCGCGACATCATCGTCGAGACGGCGCTGTACCGGGTGGTCATCAGCACACGCGGCGCAAGGGTCACGAGCTGGACCCTGAAGCACTACCAGGACCTTCAGACCAAACAGCCGCTCGACCTCGTGCCGAGTGGCCTGCCGGGACGGCCGGTCCGGCCCTTCGAGCTGCGCGTGGACGACGAGACCGCGAACGCGAGGCTGAGGGGGGCGCTGTTCCGGCCCGACGAGGGGGCGCGCGACGGCCGGGTGGATGCGACCAGGGCGGCGCAGACGGTGACCTTCGAGTACCGCGACGCGGCTGGCCTCGAGGCGCGGAAGAGCTTCACCTTCGAGCCGAACACCTACCTGGTGGGCTTCGACGCCGACGTGAGCGTGGGCGGCCGGCCGCTGAACCCGACAATCCTGTGGGGGCCCGGCCTCGGCGACCTGCGCCCCGGCGGCAGCAGCTACGAGCAGAAGCCGCAGGGGATGGTGTTCCGGGGCCGCGACGTGGACCGCATCAACGCCGGCGAGGTGGCCGACGGCCAGGCGCTGCAGGAGGGGACGTTCGCCGCCGCCGGCGTGGACGACCTCTACTTCATCAGCCTCGCGCTGCCGGTGCGGCCGGTGCGCGTGCAGTACGAGGCGGTCGTGGTGCCCGGGCCGGGCGGCGACCCCAAGCAGTCGCTGCCCTACATGGCCTGGAGCATCCGGCAGGCGCAGTCGCCCCAGGGGCTGCGGTTCTACGTCGGCCCGAAGGACTTCGACACGCTCAAGTCGGTCGACCCCGGGCTGGTCAAGGCCATCAACTTCGGCATCCTCGACTGGCTCGCCGTCCCGCTGCTCGACGCGCTCAACTGGATCTACGGCTACGTCGGCAACTACGGCTGGGCGATCCTCATCCTGACGGTCCTCATCAACCTGCTGATGTTCCCGCTCCGCCACAAGAGCATGGTGTCGATGCGGAAGATGCAGGCGATTCAGCCCGAGGTGAAGGCGATCCAGGAACGCTACAAGGGGTTGAAGACGACCGACCCCGAGCGGCAGAAGATGAACACGGAGCTGATGAACCTCTATCGCCAGCGGGGCGTGAACCCGGCCAGCGGCTGCGTGCCGATGCTGCTGACGATGCCGGTGCTGTTCGCGTTCTACTCGCTGCTCTCGCAGGCGATCGAGATGCGCGGCGCCCCGTTCATCCTTTGGATCACCGACCTGTCGAAGCACGACCCGTACTACGTGACGCCGCTGATGATGGGCGCAAGCCAGGTGTGGCAGCAGCGGATGACGCCGGCCGGCGGCGACCCGATGCAGCAGAAGATGATGATGATGATGCCGGTCATCTTCACCTTCATGTTCCTGTGGGCGCCGAGCGGCCTCGTGCTCTACTGGTTCACCAGCAACGTGCTCGCGATCGGGCAGCAGTACCTGACCAACCGCCTGGCCGGGCCGCCGCCCAAGCTGGAGAAGGCGACGCCGGTTGCCGGGAGCGCGCTGGCCACCCCTTCGCCCGCACCGCCCATGGGGCCGCGGCGGAAGAAGAAGTAGCGGCTCGTAGATCGGAAGGCGGAGGGCGCCGTGAGCCCTGAGCGAACCGACAACCGGGAACTGAAAACGACAAGAGTCACCGTGGACGACCTCGACCTCAACAGCCGCTTGCTCGACTTCGTGCAGAGCGTGACCGACGCGATGGGACTCGACGTGACGGGCACCGTCGAAGACACGCCCGATGGCCCCCGCGTCAACCTCGAGGGGGAGGACGGCAGCGTACTGGTGCGCCACAAGGGTGAGGCGCTGCAGGCGCTGCAGCACCTCGCCTCGACCGTGTTCCGCCCCGAGCTGCCCGACCACAAACGGCTCGTGGTGGACTGCCTCGACTTCCGCCGGGACAAGGACGTGGAACTGCGCCAGATGGCGCTGTTCCTGGCCGAGAAGGCCAGCCGGACGGGCGCCGAGCAGCGGCTCGGCCCCCTCAACGCCTACGAGCGGCGCATCGTCCACATGGCGGTGGCCGAGCAAGGGCTGGCCGACACCGAGAGCATCGGCGACGCCGCCGTCAAGGTGGTCATCATCACCGCGAAACCGGGACGAAAATAGTTCCGGCTTGCCTCGCCGGAGCCGGAGCCTGCCCGCCGTAGCTCCTCGCGATCAGGTGGAGCGAAGGCGGGACTTCGTCGACTGGACTTCGCGACTTCGTGACTTCGCGACCTCGTGCTTGCCTCGCCGTAGCTCCTCGTGATCGAGTGGAGCGAAGGCGGGACTTCGTGGACTGAAGTGCCGTCCCCCTCCCCCTCCACGATCGTCGCGCTCGCCACACCCCCGGGGCGCGCCGGGCTTGCCGTGGTGCGCCTGAGCGGCCCCGACGCGTTCCGCATCGTTTCGTCCCTGCTGGCCGAGCCGCAGCCGCTCGAGCCGCGCCGCGCGATCGTTGCCCGCATCCAGGCCACTGTTCCCGGGGAGCGCCCTGAGGAGGTTCGGGAGTGCGAACTCCGGAGCCAGTTCCGGGAGCGGTTGCAGGCCTTGCCGGGGCGCGACGGGAGCGAGGTGCACGGGTCCCGCACCGAAGGCCTCCGAGTGACGGAGGGCGGCGCTGCGGCGGCTCGCTGGGCGATCGACCAGGCGGTGGTCCTTCCGTTCCGCGCGCCTGCCTCGTACACGGGAGAGGATGTCGTCGAGTTGAGCCTGCACGGCAGCATGGCCGTGGTGGCCGAGGTGATTGCCGCGGCGGTGAGGGCCGGGGCGGTCATGGCGGGGCCGGGCGAGTTCACGCTCCGGGCGTTCCTGAACGGGCGCCTCGACCTGGCGCAGGCCGAGGCCGTGCGCGACCTGGTGGACGCGGCCACACCGCTCCAGGCCCGGGTGGCCTTCGACCAGCTGACCGGGACGCTCAGCGGGCGAATTGCCGGGATGGAGCGGGAGCTGTTCTCGCTGGCCGCGCGCCTCGAAGCGTCGATCGATTTCCCAGACGAGGGGTACCGGTTCGTGGCCGGAGGCGAGGCGCGGGAGGCGCTGGAGAGGGCAGCGGCGATGGTCGATGAACTGCTGGCGACCGCGGCCCGGGGGCGTGTGATCCGTGAAGGTGCGACCGTTGCGATTGCCGGGCGGCCCAACGTCGGCAAGTCTAGTCTCTTCAACAGGTTGGTAGGATCGGATCGAGCAATCGTCCACCAGGTGCCCGGCACCACTCGCGACCTGCTGACCGAGACCGTGACGCTGGGCGGCCTGCGTGTGACGCTGGCCGACACGGCGGGCGTCAGGGAGAGCGACGACCTCGTGGAGCGCGAGGGGGTGGCCCGGGCGGCGCGGGCGCACGCCGCAGCGGATCTCGTGCTGCTGGTGCTCGACGGCTCGGAGCCGCTCACCGCCGAGGACCGGAGGCTGCTGGAGTTGGCGGGTGAGTCGCCGGCGTGGCTGGTGGTGGCGAACAAGGCCGATCTTCCGGCGGCCTGGGACGCGCCGGCGATTCCCGGGGCGGTGCGGGTGTCCTGCGTGGACGGAACTGGGGTGAATGCCCTAACTGGGTCGATCGCCCGAATTCTCGCCGGTGAGCGGGATGGGGATCGGCAACCGGCTTGCGCTGGAGGCGGCCAGGGAAGGGATGGGGTTTCCCAGCCCGGCCGTGAGCCCGTCGTCCTGACCAACGCCCGCCACATCCAGCTGCTCGAGGAGGCGCGAGCCGCCTTGGACGAGGCCACGAACCTGCTGGCCGCCGACCCCGGCGTTCCCGAGGAGATCGTGCTCTCGGAGATCCAGCGCGCACGGGAGGCGCTCGAGCAGGTCACCGGCAAGCGCACGACCGACGACCTGCTGCACGAGATCTTCTCGACTTTCTGCGTGGGGAAGTAGGAGTGTGAGCGCTTCCTTCGATGTCGTCGTGATCGGCGGTGGCCACGCCGGCTGCGAGGCGGCCTGGGCGGCAGCGCGCCTGGGCTGCCACGTCGCACTCTGTACGCTGCCCGGCTCGGCCGTTGCGCAGATGCCGTGCAACCCGGCGATTGGCGGGACGGCGAAGGGGCATCTCGTCCGCGAGATTGACGCGCTGGGCGGTTTGATGGGCCGGGCGATCGACGCCACCGGCATTCACTTCCGCCTGCTCAACCGCGGGCGGGGTCCTGCCGTCTGGTCGCCGCGCGCGCAGGCGGACAAGAAGCGCTACAGCGCGTGGATGCGCGAGGCGTTGTCGGGCCAGCCGGGTATCGCGTGGGTGGAAGGCGAGGTTGCGGCCATCGAGGCCCGGGCCGGGCGTGTGAGCGGCGTGCGCCTGGGCGACGGGCGCGCAGTGCGGGCCCGCGCCGTCGTGGTGACGACCGGGACGTTCTTGAACGGGCTGATTCACGTCGGCCCCGAGCGGGTGGCGGCCGGAAGGGCGGGGGAGTTGCCGGCGCGCGAGCTGGCCGAGTCGCTGCGTTCGTTCGGCTTCCGCATGGGGAGGCTCAAGACCGGCACGCCGCCGCGCCTCGAGGCGGCGAGCATCGATTTCGGGCGCGGGGTGGCCTCGGGGGCGTTCAAGGAGCAGCCGGGCGACGAGCGGCCGGTTCCCTTCTCGTTCATGTCGGCGAGGGTCGATCCGCCGGCGGTCTCCTGCTACCTCCTGCACACGACGCCCGCCGCTCACGCCCTGGTCCGGGAGCACATCGTGCAGTCTCCCCTCTACAACGGCCAGATCTCGGGCATCGGGCCGCGCTACTGCCCGTCGATCGAGGACAAGGTGATGCGGTTCGCCGAGCGCGAGCGGCACCAGGTGATCCTCGAGCCCGAAGGCCTCGACTCGCCGGAAACCTACGTGAACGGCCTTTCGATGAGCCTTCCGCGGGATGTCCAGGCTGCGATCGTGCGCTCGCTGCCCGGGCTCGAGGAAGCTCGAATGGTCCGGCCGGGCTACGCGGTCGAGTACGACTTCGTCCAGCCGACCGAGCTTGGGGCGACGCTCGAGACCAAGCGCGTGCCGGGGCTGTTCCTGGCCGGGCAGATCAACGGCACTTCCGGCTACGAGGAGGCCGCCGGGCAGGGGCTCGTGGCGGGTGCGAACGCCGCGCTCGGCATCCTCGGCCGGGAGCCGCTGCGCATCCACCGCGACGAGGGCTACCTGGGCGTGATGATCGACGACCTGGTCACGCAGGGGTGCCTGGAGCCGTACCGGCTGTTCACTTCGCGGGCCGAGCGTCGCCTGCTGCTTCGAATCGACAACGCCGACCTGCGCCTGACGCCCCTCGGCCGCCGCGCCGGCTTGGTGGACGATGAGCGGTGGGAGAGGTTCGAGGAGCGCCGGTCGCGCTTCGAGAGGAACCAGGCGCGTCTCGACAGCCCGGTGCGCTGCCCGCGAAGCGGCCACCGCCTTCCCGCGCGGCAGCTGCTGCGCCGTCCCGAGACCCGCCTGCCCGAGTTGCTGGCGCAGGGGCTTGCGCTGGAGACGGCGGGCGAGGCCGAGCTGGACCTCGCCGTGCTCGAAGCAAGCGTGAAGTTCGAGGGGTATATTCGCCGCGAAGAGGCGGCCGCGGCGCGCCGGAGGGCGGCCGAGCAGCGCCGGATCCCGGCCTCGTTCCGCTACGAGGGGCTTCCCGGCCTCAGGCGCGAGGTGGTGGAGCGCCTGAGCGCGATCCGGCCGGAAACGCTGGGCCAGGCGGGGCGAATCCCGGGCATGACCCCGGCTGCAGTAGCGATCCTGGCCCACCATCTCGGCGGATAGCGCGGCTCCGCTGCGGCTCTGCGGCGAAGCGTACCTGACAGACGCGGCGGGCTTGTCCACGTTCACCGCAGAGGCACGGAGACGCGGAGACGTACGCAGAGATCTCGAATCCGCAGCTCTGTGTCCTCTGTGCCT
>JARKSS010000313.1 GCA_029974175.1 Vicinamibacterales bacterium | reverse complement strand
GCGGAAGAAGTGGCGCATGGAGAACGGCTCGACGAGCCGGCGCGAGTGGCCGTCCGGCTCGGTCACGTAGAAGATCATCTCCAGGTACTGGACCTGGCGCGGCAGGTCCACGCGCTCGACCCGGAAGCGCCGGACGACGCGCGCGCCGCCGGGGGTGGTGAACTCGGGCTCGTCGCCCCACTCGGCAAGGCGCGAGCGGTCCACCAGCGCCTGGAGCATGGGGTTGAAGACGTCGAGGGCGATGAGGCCGCCCGGTTCGAGATGCCGGTGAACGCTCTCGAGGCAGGCGACCTGGTCCTCGACGGTCAGCAGGTGCTGGAACCCCCGGAACGGAATCGTGACCAGCGCGAAGCGCTCGCCGAGTTCGAACGAGCGCATGTCGCCCTCGACGAGCCGCGTCCGCTCGCGGACCTCCGGGTCTTCGCGATCGAGCTTCCCGCGGGCGACGGCCAGCATGGCCGCCGAGCGGTCGAGGCCCGTGATGCGCGCGCCCGCGCGCGCGCACGGCAGCATCACGCGGCCGGTGCCGCACCCCAGCTCCAGCACCGGCCCGCCCGCGGCCTCCGCCTGCGCGACGTAGTACCGCACGTCGTCCAAGCGCTCGCGGTACACGCTGACGTGGTCGTACAGGCCGGCGGCGATCTCGTAGTCGTTCATTGAGTCCTGCGGACTACTTCTTCACCAGCTCCACCCGGCGGTTCTTCGCGCGCCCTTCCTCGGTCCGATTGTCGGTAACGGGCGACGATTGTCCGTATCCCCTGGCCGTCAGCATGGCGGTCGGGACGCCCCGCGCCACCAGGGCGTCGAGCACCGCCTTCGCGCGCCCCGAACGCCCCTCCGATCCGAATCCGCAAGGATATGATGAGCCATCTCAGCCCGACAACCCTCGCTGGAGGTAATCTCGCCGCCCCGGCTCGCTTCCTGGCCGTCCCCTGTGTCGCGACTCCGTCTCCGTCCTTTGCGCTTTCTCCTCGAGGTCTTGTGGCTCGGTCCGGGACTGTGTATTTCGATGGAGTGGTGACAAAATGTCACGTCCTGGAGGAGGGCATGACCCGACCAGAGGCTTCAATCGACCCTGCAACCTGCGTCGTGCGCAACACCGGGGCCACCCGCGGGCGGACCTGGGCGATCACGCCTGCCACCTCGCCGACGCGGCACCTGCACTACGGGCGCGTGATCCTCGCGGCCGGCGACGGGCCGATCCGTTTCGAGACCGGCGAACGGGAAACCGCCCTGGTATGCCTGGGCGATGGCGCCGTGGTGGAGGTGGAGGGGACGGCCTACAGCCTGACCCGCTACGGCGCGCTCTACGTTCCGCGGGACAGCGTGGTGTCGGTGGCGCCGGGGCCCGGCGGCTGCGATCTTGCCGAAGTGGCGGCCCCCGTGACCGCGCGCCATCCCGTGCAGTTCGTGCGCTTCGCCGACGTGTCGAACGATCCCGGGCTCCACTTCGTCACCGGCGGGCCCTCCGCCCGGCGCGACCTGAACATCCTCGTCGGGAAGAACGTCATGGCGGGACGGATCATGGCCGGGGTCACCTTCAGCGAACCGGGCAACTGGACCTCGTGGCCGCCGCACGAGCACGCCGCGATGCTCGAGGAGGCGTACCTCTACATCGACATGCCGGCCCCGTGGTTCGGCATCCAGCTCGTTTACACCAACGCCGCCAACCCCGAGCTGGTGACCGTGGTGCGCGAGGGCGACGTGGTGGTGATGCCGAAAGGCTACCACCCGAACGTGGCCGCCCCGGGCGGGTCGATCAACTTCCTCTGGATGATGGCTGCCAACCGCGAGGACATCGACCGCCAGTACGGCGTCGTCAACGTGCAGCCCGAGTACGCCGCGCTCGGGTCGGGTCTCGACAAGGGCAGGGCGGAACGCCGATGAGCACCACTCCTACGAACGCCGTGTCCTGGCTGCGGCACTGGTCCGACGTGACGGCGGAAGAGCCGGCCGACGGCATCGAGCGCCGGATGGTGTGGGGCCGCCGGCTGATGGTCTGTCGCCTGCGCTTCGCACCGCACGTGGTAGTGGCCGTCCACACGCACCCGCACGAGCAGTTCACGCTGGTCGAGCGCGGGCGCGTGCGCTTCGAGGTGGACGGGGAGGAACGGCTTGCCTCGGCGGGCGACGTCCTGTACCTCCCGTCGAACGTCCCGCATGGCGTCACGATGCTCGATGAAGAGGTGGTGCTGGTGGACATCTTCTCGCCGGTCCGCGACGACTTTCTCGAGGGCCGCGCCGGCGGGCGGGGGGAGGGGTGAGAGGGCCCTCGATCTCTTCGACCTTCGGGGGAAGGTGGCGCTCGTCACGGGAGCGTCGCGCGGCCTGGGCGCGGGGATGGCCGCGGCGCTTGCCTGCGCCGGCGCCGACGTTGCCCTGCACGGCCGCGAGTCTGCCGGTTCGACCGAGGAACGCCTGCGGGTGTTGGGCGTCCGCACCGCGTGCCTTGCCGGCGACCTGTCCGACCGGCGCGCGGCCGACCGCCTGGTCGCCGAGACGATCGAGCGGATGGGCCGGCTCGACATCCTGGTCAACAACGCCGGCATCATCAGGCGCCACCCGGCCGCCGCGCATTCCGACGAGGACTGGGACGCGGTCATCGAGCTGAACCTCACCTGCGTGTTCCGGCTTGCGCGGGCGGCCGGCGCCCACATGATCGCGCGCGGGCAGGGGGGAAAGATCATCAACATCGCCTCGCTGCTCGCCTTCCAGGGCGGAATCACCGTCCCCGGCTATGCCGCGGCCAAGGGGGGCGTCGCGCAGATCACCAAGGCGCTCGCCAACGAGTGGGCGCCGCTCGGCATCAACGTCAACGCGATTGCTCCTGGCTACATGGCGACCGACAACACGGCCCCGCTGCGGGAAGACCCGGTGCGGTCGCGGCAGATCCTCGAGCGGATCCCCGCGGGGCGGTGGGGCACCCCCGACGATCTGGCTGGTGCGGTGGTGTTCCTCGCGTCCCGCGCCTCGGACTACGTCAACGGGCACGTGCTGGTCGTGGACGGTGGGTGGATGGCTCGCTGACGCAGGCTGCCGTTCTCGCGGGGCGCTGACCGCCGCGGGCATCTGGAGGTTCTTGGAGTGAGCACGAGCGACGATCGCAAGGCGACCCTGGATCTGATCGAGGCGACGGGAGTGGTGGCGGTCATCAGGCTGAACGACGCGGCCGCACTGCGTGACACGTGCGACGCCCTGGCGGCGGGCGGCGTGCGGGCCCTGGAGGTCACCATGACCGTCCCGGGCGCGGTGGACCTCATCGCGCAGCTCTCTGCCTCGATGCCGGCCGGTTTCGCGGTCGGGGCCGGCACCGTCGTGGACGCCGACACCGCGCGGCAGGTGATCGACGCGGGCGCCCGTTTCGTGGTGAGCCCGGTGTTCCGGCCGGCCGTGGTCGAGGTCGCGCGGCGGCACGAGGTCGCCGTGATGCCGGGCTGCTTCACGCCAACCGAGATCCTCGACGCCTGGGACGCGGGTGCCGACCTCGTGAAGGTCTTCCCGGCGACCGTTCTCGGGCCCGCCTTCTTCAAGGACATGCGGGGGCCGCTGCCGCACGTCCGGCTGATGCCGACCGGCGGCGTGACGCGTGAGAACGCCGGGGAGTGGATTCGGGCCGGCGCGGCGGCCATCGGCGTGGGCACCGCCCTGGTGGACAAGACCGCGATCCAGGCCGGGCAGTTCGACCGGATCACGGCCAACGCGGCGCACTTCATCGAGGTGGTGCGGCGTGCGCGCGGGCAGGGGAGGGAGCGATGATCAAGACCGTCTGCTTCGGCGAGATCATGCTGCGGCTCAGCCCGCCGGGGTTCAAGCGCCTGTTCCAGTCGCCGCTCCTGTACGCCACCTTCGGCGGCGGCGAGGCGAACGTCGCCGTCAGCCTCGCGCACTTCGGCTTCGACAGCCACTACGTCACCCGCCTGCCAGCCAACCCGGTGGGCGACGCGGCGCTCAGGGCGCTGCGCGCCGAAGGCGTGCGGGTCGAACCGGTGCTGCGGGGCGGCAGCCGGCTCGGCATCTACTTCGCCGAGACCGGCGCCAGCCAGCGCCCGTCGCTGGTGGTGTACGACCGCGCGCACTCGGCCATCAGCGAGCTGCAGCCCGGGGCGATTGCGTGGGACGCGGTGCTCGAGGGCGCGTCCTGGTTCCACGTCACGGGCATCACGCCGGCCCTCGGCCCCGGCCCGGCGGCGTGCACGGCCGAGGCGCTGGCCGCCGCCGCGAAGGCAGGCGTGCGCGTCAGCCTCGATCTCAACTACCGCGCCAAGCTCTGGTCGAAGGCCGACGCGCAGCGGACCATGCGGGCGCTGATGCCGTACGTGGACGTGGCGATCGCGAACGAGGAGGACCTGCAGTCGTCGCTCGGGATCGAGGTGGCCCGGACCGACGTGAAGGCGGGCGTCCTCGACGCCGAGGCGTACCGGGCGGCGGCCGGGCAGGTGGTGCGCGAGTTCGGCGTCAAGCTGGTGGCGATCACCCTCAGAGAAAGCCTTTCGGCGAGCGACAACGCCTGGAGCGCCGTACTGTTCGACGCCGCGACCGGGGCGTTCCACCAGGGGCAGCGCTACGTGGTGCGGCTGGTCGATCGGATTGGCGGCGGAGACAGCTTCGCGGCGGGCCTCATCCACGGTCTTGCCGCCGGACGCGACGCGGCCTCGGCGCTGCGCTTCGCCGTGGCGGCAAGCGCGATGAAGCAGACCATCCCCGGCGATTTCAACCGGGTTTCGGTCGCGGAAGTCGAGCGCCTGGCCGGTGGCGACGCCAGCGGCCGGGTGCAGCGCTAGCAGGGACTCGTTTCGGACGCTCCTGGCGCCTAGAATACCCCCATGGACCGCACGCGGCTGCTCGCGCGCCTCGACGAGAAGTGGCGCGACTTCAACGCGTCGTTCGCCGGGCTGAGCAAGGAGGATCTCACCTTGCCCGGCGTCACGCGTGCCTGGTCGGTGAAGGACATCATCGCCCACGTCAGCACGTGGGAAGAAGAGGCGCTGAAGTACCTGCCGGTGATCCTCGAAGGAAAGCGGCCCCCGCGCTACTCCACCCTGTACGGCGGCATCGACGCCTTCAACGCGAAAACGACGGCCGAGAAGGCCGCCCTTCCGCTGGCCGAGGTGCTGCGCCGCCTCGATCGCACGCATCGCCGGCTGGTCAGGTTCGTCGAGCAGGTGCCGGACGAGGCGCTGGCGGCCGAGTCGCGGTTCGTCAGGCGGCTTCGCGCCGACACCTACGGCCACTATCCCAGACACGCCGAGGCCATCCGGCGGTGGAGATCCGCTCGCGAGCGCTGAAGCCCACACCATGAACGCCGACCCCCACGGCTCGCAACCCGTCCTCCGGCGCGGCCCCGACCCGGCCGCCGCGCGCCTCTGCGTCATCCTGCTGCACGGGCGCGGCAGCACGGCGTCCGACATCCTCAGCCTTGCCGACGAGTTGAGCCTTGACGACGTCCTGTACCTCGCGCCCGACGCCGCGGGGCACACCTGGTATCCCTACTCGTTCCTTCAGCCGCTCGACCGCAACCAGCCGCACCTCGATTCGGCGCTTGCGCTGGTGGATCGCGCCATCGCGCGCCTCGCGGCCGCCGGCGTCCCGTCCGCGCGCGTGGCGCTCGCCGGGTTTTCGCAGGGCGCGTGCCTGGCCCTCGAGTACGCCGCCCGGCACGCGCGCCGGTACGCCGCCATCGCCGGCCTGAGCGGCGGCGTGATCGGGCCGCCCGGCACGCCGCGCTTCTACGAGGGCTCGATGGAGGGCACGCCTGTCTTCCTCGGCTGCAGCAGCGTCGATCCGCACATCCCCGTGGAGCGCGTGCACGAGACCGCCGACGCCTTCCGGGCGCTCGGGGCCGTGGTGGACGAGCGCATCTATCCCGGCATGGGTCACGTCGTCAACGACGAGGAGATCGAGGTGGTCAGGGAACTGCTGCTCGGCTGACCGCGTGCCGCCTCCTGTACAATTCCTGTGTACCCTTTGCGAGTGTGTGCACCTTCCCGCGGGAGGATTCCCGTGACGGAGCCGCAGCCGAAGTCCGAGCCCCGCAAGCAGGTCACGAGCCCCCAGCCGGGCCGCAAGCCCGACGATCCCTCGAACAAGCCGTGGCGCACCGAGGGGCTGCCGAAGGGCGAGCCCCCGACCCGGCGCCGCTGGACGTGGATGGCCGCGTTCTTCGTCGGCTACCTCGTGCTGTTCGGCCTGCTCACCGTGCAGGACCGGATGAGCGGCCCGCAGGCCATCTCCTACACCGAGTTCAAGGCGCAGGTCTCGCGCAAGAACGTGAAGGAGGTGTTCGCCCGCGGTGACACGATCGAAGGGCAGCTGAAGGAGCCGGCGCAGCTGCCGGGCCAGCAGGGACAGACCTACCAGCAGTTCACGACCGAGCGCCCGACCTTCGCCGCCGACGACCTGCTCGCCGAACTCGCCGCGGGTGGGGCAAGCGTGCGGGCGACGCCGCTGGTCGAGCAGCGCGGCCTGCTGGCCAACCTGCTGATCTCGATGCTGCCGATCCTCCTGCTGGTCGGCTTCTGGGTCTGGATCTTCCGGCGGCAGCGGGCGGCGATGGGCGGCGGACTGCTTCCGGGCCGCACGCGCAAGCCGGTGGACCCCGAGAGCGTGCGCGTGACCTTCGACGATGTCGCGGGGATCGACGAGGTCGAGGCCGAGATCAGCGAGATCGTGGACTTCCTGCGAGACCCCTCGAAGTACCGGCGCGTCGGTGCCCGGGCGCCCAAGGGTGTCCTGCTCACCGGGGCGCCCGGAACCGGCAAGACGCTGCTGGCGCGGGCCACCGCGGGCGAGGCGAAGGTCCCTTTCTTCAGCGCCAGCGCGTCCGAGTTCATCGAGATGATCGTCGGCGTCGGCGCAAGCCGCGTCCGCGAGCTGTTCAACGAGGCCCGGAAGGTCGCCCCCGCCATCATCTTCATCGACGAGATCGACACGATCGGCCGCACGCGCGCCGGCGCCCGATCCCTCGGCGGCCACGACGAGCGCGAGCAGACGCTGAACCAGATCCTCACCGAGATGGATGGATTCTCGAGCCGCGAAGGAATTATCGTCCTGGCCGCCACCAATCAGCCCGACGTGCTGGACAAGGCGCTGCTCCGGCCCGGACGCTTCGATCGCCGCGTGGTCGTGAACCTTCCGGACCGCAAAGGACGCGAGGCGATCCTCAAGGTTCACACCCGCAGCGTTCCCCTG
>JARKSS010000306.1 GCA_029974175.1 Vicinamibacterales bacterium | reverse complement strand
TTGGCTGGGAGGCAGGGATTCGAACCCCGATAACGTGGTCCAGAGCCACGTGTCCTACCGTTGAACGACCTCCCAGCAGGAGTCTCGAGGCAGGAACGAACGAACTCTCATTCTAGCGGACGGGCCGCCCAGGCGCAAGCCGCCGGGGTGGCCGCCGGGGTGGCCGCGCGCGGAACCTTTCCTTGCCCGGCCGTCGCGGCTCCTGGTTCCTGAGGAGCCCCGCCGCCTCGGGGAGGCAACCCCGCCGGGGCGGACGTCACTCCGGTGGGCGCCTGAGCGTCGGTGCTGGGAAAGGTGCGGGCGTTCGTAGAGGGGTATCGCTGAGGAGAAGGGAGGAACTCGTGGAGAGCCGGGCCAGGCACTTCAACGTGCGAGCGTTCGCCGCGCTCGTCATGACGGCAAGCGGCATCGGGCTCCCGCTCACCGGGTACATGAACCACGTCTACGGCCTCGAGGCCATGTCGGTCGCGCGGCACGCGTGGATGTCTGCGCACAACCTGCTTGGCGTCCTCTTCACCGTGTCGGCCGTCTGCCACGCCTGGATGAACCGTCGCGCCCTCCTCGGCCACGTTCGAAGCGCGCGGGCGCGGCTGGGTGCCGTGAACCGCGAGGCCATCTCCGCTGCGGCGCTCGTCCTGGCGGGGCTCGCGCTCTTCGTCGGCCACGCGTTCCGCGCCGAGGGCTTCAGATGAGCGCCATTCGTTGCGGCCGCCGCACGGCCGGCTACTTCGAGCGCGTGCTGCGAGCTGCGGACGTCGCGTGCGGGGGAAGATCGGCTTCGAGGAGCTGGGCCGTCGGCTGGGCTTCCACGAGAGCGACGACCTGAGCGTCTCGTACATGGGGCATGCCGTACGGCGCAGGACGTGATCGGCACCTCAGCCGTTGCGGACCGAGTACAATCGACGCCCGTGCTGGCCTTTGCCCTGCGCCTGGTTCGGCCGTACTGGCTCTGGGTCGCAGCCGTGCTGGCGGCCATGCTGCTGGAAACGGCCATGACGCTCGCCTCGCCGTGGCCGCTCAAGATCGTCCTCGACTCGGTGCTCGACTCGCGGCCGCTGCCCTCGGTGCTCGGGTGGGTGTTCGCCTCCGCCCCCGAGCGGCTCTCGGTCCTGAAGCTGGCCGTCGCGGCCACCGTGCTGATCGCCCTGCTCCAGGCGGCCACCGCCTACGCGAACGCCTATTTCACGGTGAGCGTCGGCCAGTGGATCGCCCACGACCTGCGGCTGAGCATCTACGCGCACCTGCAGCGGCTGTCCCTCTCGTACTACGACCGCCGGCAGATCGGCCCGCTGGTCAGCACGATCACCGACGACGTGAACGCGGTCCAGGACTTCGTGTCGACCTCGCTGCTCGACATCCTGATCGACTCCCTCACCATCGCCGGGATGCTGGCGGTGATGCTGGCGCTGAACTGGCGCTTCACGCTCATCGCGCTGGCGATCACCCCGCTCGTCGTGATCTTCGCGTACCGCCTCCGGGCCACCTTCAAACAGGCCACCCGGGACCTCAGGCGCCGCCAGAGCGAGCTCGTGAGCATCGTGCAGGAGGGCCTCGGGGCCATCCGCGTGGTGAAGGCGTTCGCGCAAGGCCGCTACGAGCGCGATCGGCTCGGCGCGAAGAGCCTCGAGAGCGTGCAGGCCGCCCTTCACGCGCGGCGCGTCCGGTCGCTGCTCGGCCCCTTCATGACCGTCGTCGTCGCGCTCGGCACCGCCGGCGTGCTCTGGTTCGGGGCTCGCCTCGTGCTGACGGGTGCCATGACGGCCGGCGCGCTCGTCGTCTTCATCACCTACCTGGGGAGGCTGTTCAGGCCGATCCAGAACCTCGCGCGGGCCTCTACCAACGTCGCCCAGGCCACCGTCGGCCTCGAGCGAATCCGGGCCGTGCTCGACGCCGACGAACGGCTCCCGCGTTCGCCCGGTGCGCGGCCCGCGGGCCGCCTGGAGGGGCGGGTCGAGTTCCGTCGCGTCACCTTCGGGTACAACCCCGGGCGGCTCGTTCTCACCGACGTGTCGCTGGTCGCCCAGCCCGGCCAGCTCATCGGGCTGGTCGGCCCGAGCGGGGGCGGCAAGTCGACGCTGGCGAGCCTGATCCCTCGCTTCTACGACCCGCTCTCGGGCGCCGTCTTGATCGACGGCCATGACGTTCGCGAATTCACCATCCGCTCGCTGCGCTCTCAGATCGCCATCGTCCTCCAGGACACGCAGCTCTTCTACGCGACGGTCCTGCAGAACATCGCTTACGGGAGGCCCGATGCCAGCCGCGACGACATCGTCGAGGCGGCACGGCTCGCGCAGGCACACGACTTCATCGAGGCGCTGCCGGATGGCTACGACACCGTGGTCGGGCAGGGCGGGTTCACCCTGTCAGGCGGCCAGCGCCAGCGGATTGGCATCGCGCGGGCGCTGGTGCGCGACGCGCGAATCCTGCTGCTCGACGAGCCCAGCTCGGGGCTCGACGCCGAGTCGGAGCGGCTCGTCTTCGAGGGGCTGCGCAACCTGCTCGAGGGCCGGACGACCTTCGTCATCGCTCACCGCCTCGCAACCGTCCGCCACGCCAGCTGCATCCTCGTGCTCGACGAGGGTCGCATCGTGGAGCGCGGCACGCACGAGGAGCTCCTCGCGTCGAACGGGCTCTACGCGCGGCTGCTCGCCGAGCAGCAGCCATCCGACGGCGCATCGCTCCGGACGCCATAGCCGGCCCGGCGTCGCCCGCGAAGGGGCCGGATGCGGGCCGCAAGACCTCAGCCGCCAGCAAGAGCCGCCACGAGCCGGTCGAGGTTCTGCTCGTTCGCCGGCTCGACGATGTGGCGGATGCGGGCCGCCACCGCGGGGTCCTCGAACTCCTGCGCCGCCCAGCCCTGCCGGCCGCCTTCGCTCCGCCGGCTCGAGGTGTTACACTCCCCCGTCGGCAAGCCCCCTTTGATCCCCGGGGCACCCCCGATTACGGCGGCGAGGAGTTGCACGATGAGCATGTCCGCACGGTCACGGCGTGATTTTCTGAAGGCAGTTGCTGCAACGGGAACGGCATCCCTGGTCGCGCCGCGCGGCCTCGATGCGCGGACGATTCGGCGCAGCATCGGCGCCAACGATCGCATCCGCATCGGCATCATCGGCTGCGGCAGCCGCGGCATCGGCGTCGAGATGGCCAGCGTGAGGGATCACGCCAAGGCCGAGAACCTGGAAGTGGTCGCCGTCTACGATCCGTGGCGGGTCGCGGCGGAGGAGGCCGCGGGCAAGGCCAAGGAGTGGTTCGGCACCACGGCGCGGCAGTGCCGGAGCGTGGACGACCTGCTCGGCCTTCCGGAGGTCGACGCGGTGTTCATCTCGTCGCCCGACCACTGGCACGCCGCCCACCTCGAGGCGGCCGCCAGGGCCGGCAAGCACGTCTACGTCGAGAAACCGATGGCCAACGAGATTGGCGAGCTGAACCGGGCGTACAAGGCCGCCAAGGAGTCGGGCGTCGTCATCCAGGCCGGCACGCAGCTGCGCAGCACGCCGATCGCGATGGGCTGCCGCCGGTTGCTGGAGTCGGGCACCCTCGGCAAGCTTTCGCGGATCGAGCAGGTGCGCAACGGGGACAAGCCGTATTGGTACGAGTACCTCAAGCCCGACGTCCGCGCTGCCGACCTCGACTGGAAGACCTTCACCAAGGGGCGCACGAGCAGGCCCTTCGACCCGATCATGTATTCGGGCTGGTACGGGTACTGGGAGTTCTCGCAGGGTCCGGTCCCCCAGTGGGGCGTGCACTTCCTCGACCTGGTGCACTTCATCGCCAAGCTGGGCATCCCGAGCAGCTGCGTGTGCCTGGGCGGCGTCTACACGTGGAAGGACGAGCACCGCTTCACCGCGCCCGACCAGGTGCAGGCACTGTGGGACTATCCCGAAGGCCTGATGATCAGCTACTCGACCAACTTCGGCAACAGCGCCGGCAGCCTCACCCGGCTTTGCGGGGACAAGGGGACGCTCAACCTCAACTGGTCGAACGCCATTTACACCGCGGACGGCGGCATCAACCGCGACGGCTCGATCCGCGGCGAGAACAAGGTCGAGCCGATCGAGCAGGTGGACCACTGGGTGAACTGGTACCGCTGCATGCGTGACAAGAAGACACCCAACGCCTCGCTCGACGCCGGGTACCAGCACGCGGTGGCGAGCATCATGGCCACGATGTCGTACGAGACCGGACGCCGCGCGAGGTACGACGCGGCGAAGCGGACCATCACCCTCGAGTAGCCCCGCGCACTCTGACACTCCTGTCGGCCCCCCGGGGGCCGGCAGGAGTGCCCCATTCCACCTCCCCGTACGGCATCCGAGACACCGGCCCGGACAGTCGCCGGTACACGGCAACGCGCCTCTACCAGGTCTTCGTCAGCCCGACGTTTCCACGGAAGATCGTGATGGCTCCGCCCGTCTCCGTGTCGAGGTCGGCGAACAGCCTGATGCCTCGATGAGTCACCGCGCCGAGGCCGAGGCCGAAGACGCCGGCGTCGCGGGAGAAGTCCGGGGGTGATAGCCTGAAGCCGGCCGACCGGTCGCCGCGAAGCCGCACGAACACGTTACCGAGCGGCTCGAGGTCGCGGCTGAATGCCGCCCGCCCCTCGATCATCAGGCGCAGCCCCGCCGCCCGCCCCAGCGACTTCGAAGCGCGCGATCCGATCAGCACCCGGGCGGACCACTCGCGGCGCGCGGGCCCGCTCAGCCCGAGCACGTCGGCCCCGTCCTCGCTGAACGCGTCGAGGTGCTGCCGGCCGAACAGGAAGCCGATGCCCGGTTCCACGCTGAAGCCGCGGCCGAGGGGCACGGTGTAGCCGTACTCGATCTGCCCGGAAACGCTGCTTCCCCCGTACTCCGACCGCGCGACCAGCGTCGTGACGCCATCGGTGACCTCACGCGAGGTCTGGTTGTCGAACCTGCCGACGCCGAGCACGAAGTCGAGCCGGGTGCGCTTCCGCTGGTAGCGCCCGTAGGCGCCGACGTGCGTCATGCTCCCGGTGGCGCGGTCGGTGAGGCCTTCGAGACCGATTCGCGGCCAGCTGCGCCCGCCGCTGACGCCGAGCGTCACGCCGCGGGCGACCGAGGCGTCGAAGCCGAAGAGCAGGCCGCGCATGTCGCCGCTGGCTCCGGCGTCCACCCCGACGCCGGCATACGCGGTGTCGGCCCCGAGCCCGCTGACCCACCCGCGGTAGGCGGGCAGGGCGGAACCAGGGGTCGGGTCCTTCAGCAGGCCGGCCGTGAGCCCCGAGTCGGCGACGAGGCGGTCGTCGCCGCTCGCAACCATGCCCAGGCGTGCCGCGCTCGCCTTCGTGAAGGTCCGCGAGGCGTCGAAGGCGCTCCTGGCGACGTAGTGGTGGAGCAGCCCGGTCATGGACGTCATGGCCTGGAGGGCGCGATCGTCAGGCAGGTCGTAGAGGTTGTTGATCACGGTGGCCAGGCCGCCGGTCGCCGTCGCCACGAGGCCGTTGAGGGCAGACGCCACGGCCGTCTGGTTCCCCCTCGTGCCGGCCGACGTGAAGTCCACGTCTGTGCGCCGAAGCATCAGGTAGACGTCGTTGCCGGCATAGTCGAGCGACGGGCGCAGGTACCCGGCGTTCGAGGTCGCGCCGGAGAACTGCCCGCCGATGCCGCCGCCGGTCGCGAGAATGAGGTACTGGTTGATCGGCCGGTAGCCTGTTCCGTCCACGGCCACCTCGACGTTCGCGCCCTGCGCCGACAGCGAACCGGACGCCACGGTGCAGTCGCTCGGACCCAGCAGAAGCCCGGCGGTTGGCGCGGCGACCTCCACCCTGTAGATGGCGCCGGGATCGAAGCGAACGTCGCCGGCGACGCTCATCGTGCCGATCGAGTGGCCCGGCGCCAGGATCCCGCCTTCCCGAATCGTGAGCGACGGGACGAGGCCGTTCCCGCCGAGAAGCGCGCCGCCCTGCACCTCGAGCGAGGCGCCTCCGAGCCGCCCGTCAACGAACAGCCGGCCCGCCTCGACGGTCGTGCTGCCCGTGAACAAACCGCTGTCCCCGGTCAGGAACAGCACTCCGTCACCCCGCTTCCGCAGCGCCCCGTTACCCGTCTGGATCCCGGCGGCGATGATCGTCGTCCCGAACCCGTCGATCGTCAGGTTCCTTCCAAGGCCGCCGATCGTGGATCCGCTGATCGTCAACGCCCCGTCGTTCAACCACGACTGGTTTCCAGCGAGCACGATGTTGACGCCGAGCACAGCAGACGACCCGCTGTCGACGGTGACGCCGCGCCCACCGCCCGCCCGGAGGGTCAGCACGTTGGAGTCGGAGAGCACGTGCCTGCCGCCGGCGAAGCGGAGGCTGTTCACGGCGAAGTCGGCGCCCATCGCCGTCGCGCTGGATCCGGAGAAGACCACGTCCACGCCGCCGCCCGGCGTCCCGTAGACGTAGTCGCGTCCCCCGGCCGTGCGGGTCCAGTTCGACACGCCGTTCGCGAACGGGGTCGCCCAGCTGCCGCCCACTCCGCCCTTCCAGTGAAACGTCCCGGCTGAGTCGCGCAGGGTCAATCTCAACGCGGTGTCGGAGAGGCGGAAATCGAACGTCCTCCCGATCGGCATGGCGCCGAAAAGCGTGCCGAACTTGAAGCGCGCCCCCGCGAGGCCGCCCTGAGCGGTGGCGAGCGTGTAGCTGCCCGTGCCCGCGGGCACCGCCAGCTCGTTGATGTTCACGGTCGTCACGCTGCCGGCCAGGTTCGCGCGGCCCGCGATGCCCATCGTGTCGGACGTCCCCGGATGGCGGATGTCCACCAGCCACGTCGGCGTGCCCGACTGCGTGAAGTTGCCCGTCACCGCGGTCGTCTGTGCGCGGCCCAACCCGCCAAGCGAGAGCGTGCCGGCGTTGGCGAACTCGCCGCCCGCGCCCACGTCGATCGACGACCCGGCGTTGAGCAGCCCTTCTGCACGGTTGGTCAGCGTGTTCACCCCGCCGCCGAGGTTCACCGAACCGGTGATCGTGCCGTGGTTGTCCACGGTCTCGTTGCCCGTGCCGCCAACGACGGCAAGGCCGGAAATCCCCCCCACGGTCGTGAGGGTGCCGTAGTTGGTGAGCGTGTTGCGGTTTCCGTGGGCGAAGCGGACCGCCGAGCCTCCGTTCGAGCCGCCCACCACCAGGCTGGCCGCGCTCGCGATGGTCACCGATACGTCGCCGCTGCCCCCTCCGCCGATGCTCTGTGCGAAGATGCCGTTCGACCCGGCGCCGGTCGCCAGGATGCTGCCGCTGTTCAGCGCGACGCTGACGCGCCCGCCCGTCGATCGGCCCCCGGCACTCGGTGCGACGATGCCGTTGGCCCCGTCGCCGGCCACCGTGACGCTGCCGGCCTGGGTCACAGTCACCTCGCCGCCAGACCCGTCGCCACCCACGCTGCCCGCGAAGAGCGGCCGGTTGTGGCCCGCGCTTCCAAGCACGCCTCCGCCGCCACCGACGCTCTGCGCGAAGATGCCCGTGCTGCCCGTCCCCCGCGTGAAGATGTCGGCCCGGCTGTCGATCGTGACGCTCCCGCCGCTGCCGCCACTTCCCGCGCCCTGCCCGAACGACGCCCCGATCCCGATGTTGTCGTATTCCACCAGGCCGCCGTCCACGCCGCCCGCGGCACCGCCGCCGCCGCCGATGCTCTGCGCGACGATGCCCATCGCGCCCGCGCCGTGCGTCGCGATGGTGCCGGCCAGGACGGCCGACACGCTCCCGCCGTCTCCCGTGGCGCCGGTACCGCCGCCG
>JARKSS010000294.1 GCA_029974175.1 Vicinamibacterales bacterium | reverse complement strand
GTCGAAGTAGTCGATCCGCTGAGGGCCCGGCCGGATGCTCTTCACGCCCAAGTCGGTCAGTTCGATCGTCGGCATGAGCGGCTCCCTGAAAGAGTGCCGGGCGCGGCGGGGTAACACCGGGGTAACAGGAGGGGCCGCGCTTGGCTGAGAGTCTATGACGACAGTTGAAGGGAGTCAATGGCTATTTTCAGGCTGGAACACGGGGAGTCGACCGGGGCCGTGTTACCCGTTGAGAGGAGCTGCTAAGGGGGCTTTCCCTGAATGGGGTTCAGGGGGTCGCTGGTTCGAATCCAGTCGCCCCGACCACGAAGTACCTGCAACGGCCAGTTTCCGAAAAGGAGACTGGCCGTTGTCCTTTTGAGGGGCGACGCCTCTCCTACCGGTCCCACCCCACGTGCTCGGGCTGCCAGCGCGTCGAGCGGTGAATGTTGACATGGTCGCGGCGGGCGAAGAGCTTCACGCCGATCAGCCCGGCGAGGAAGCCGCCCACGTGGGCCCAGAACGCGACGCCGCCCCCTTCCGCCCCGATGCTCGTGAAGCCGCCGAGCAGCTGGAGCGCGCCCCAGTACAGCAGCATCACCCAGGCCGGCAGGGCAATCGACGTGATGAAGAAGCCGAGCGGGACCAGCGTGTAGACCCGCACGCGCGGGTAGAGGACGAGGTACGCACCCATCACCCCGCTGATCGCGCCCGACGCCCCCACCATCGGGATGTTCGACCGCGGGTCGACGACCACCTGCAGCATTGCCGCCGCCAGGCCGCACAGCAGGTAGAACGCCACGAAGCGCGGGCGGGTCATCGAGTCCTCGACGTTGTTCCCGAACAGCCAGAGGAACCACATGTTCCCCAGCAGGTGCATCCACGACCCGTGGAGGAACATCGAGGTCAGCACGTTGGTCGCCTGCCGGCCGGGATCGGTGAGGCAGACGAGGTTGTCGCCCATCGCGAACCCCGAGCCCGGCGGCAGCAACCCGGTCAGCTCGCCCGGGATCAGGCCGAGGTTGCACACCGAGCGGGCGAGCGGCAGCGTTGCGCCGGCGCCCTGGATGAAGATCCAGGCGCCCACGTTCATCGCGATGATGACCAGGGTGACATAGGCGGTGCGGAGGGTGCGGTTCTCGTCGTGGTATGGGAGCACAACTCGTCCTGTCGAGGCGTCGTCTTCCAGTCTACCAGCCGCGCCGGGACTTGACACGAACGCCCCGCGCCGCCGACGGACGAGGAGCTGCACCTGGTGAAGCACGCGGTGGTGTGAACGATCGACGGGAGGGAGTGTAGGGGGCTGTGGGCCGGGGCCGGAGGGACGTCCTAGAAGCCGGGCATCAGATTGAAGGCAAACGTCCACCCGTGACCCGGGCGGTCGAAGGTCCGGACCGCCGCAAGTTCGAGGACGACGCCGGCCGCGTTGGTCCGGACACCGGCCCCCACGCTGCGCAGCAGGTGCTGCCGCCAGCCGTCCAGCCCCATGCCGGCTCGCGTCCTCACCGACGCCGCGTCGGCAAACACGAACCCTTCGACCGGCAGCGGCCCGTAGTTGAAACGGCCCGACAGGAACCCGGGGACCGGGAAACGCAGCTCCACGTTTCCCGCGATCAGGCGGCTCCCGCTCAGCACGTCGAACAGCGAGCAGTCGGCCTGTCCCGCCTCGCAGCTGCGTGAGGCAAGCGTGTGCAGGCTGTACCCGCGCACCTGGTCGCGCAGCGAAACGACCAGCGGCATCAGGCGCGAGTCGCTGCCGCCGCCTCCCAGGCGCGCGACGTACCGGCCGCGCACCGCGAGCGTGAAGGGGCGCACCGGCATCAGGTACCGCCGGTAGTCGGCCACCACGGTCGTGTAGCTCACGCTGCCGAACGACGGCGAGACCTGCAGCCGGCTGCGGCCGCCGAGGATCGGGCTCGTCGGCCCCCACACCGCCGTGTCCTGCACGAACGCCATGCCGGTCTCGAACAGGTGGACCGGGTCGCCGCCGGGCAGCCCCTCGCGGCTGCGCTGCAGTTCGCGGAAGGACGGAACCGCGATCAGCCGCGTTTCGACCTCGCGACCGTAGGTCACGTTCCGGATGCCGGCGTTGAACTCGACCCGCTGCGAGCGGTTGAAGGGATAGATCGCCAGGCCGCCCAGCTGCAGGTGCGACTGCCGGCGGTACTCCGCGACGCTGCGCAGGGCGCGCGCGTCCTCGTCGTACTCCCGCTTCGCGCTGCCGAAGACGGTCGGCAGGTAGTCAACCGAGACGCCCCAGTTCAGACGCGACCGGCGGTTGAGGTACAGGACGCGCGCGGCGAAGTCGTGCTGCCGCAAGCCGCCCTGGAAGGCGACGCCCAGCTGCTGGTCGCCCAGCATGTCGCCGAAGCCGAAGCCCATGCCGGCCCGCAGGTAGTTGCCGAACGGCCCGCCGCCGGCGCTGAGATAGGGTTGGCCGAGGGTCTCGAGCGACAGGTCGTCCCGGTAGGCGCGCGTTCCGAAGGTGACCGACTCGGCCTCCACGCTTCGCCCGGGCTTCTCGCCCGGCAGCGGGACGGACGGCAGCTCGAGCCGCGAGCCCGCCATCACCGCGTCGCCCGGCTGGCCAGCCCTCGGCTTCATCGTCACGATGTTGTAGCCGCCGTCCGAGAAGACGCTGTACGCGAGCAGCCGCGCGCCCGGGGCGTACGAGATGGCCTGGCTGAGCGCGGTGATGCCCGAGACGGGGATGTTCGGGCCGGTCACGCGGGACAGCTCGTTGGTGTCGAGGCGGATCCGGTAGACGCTCGCCCGCCCGTCCGGGTCGCCCACGAAGAACAGCTCGTTCGCGTCGGCGCCGAACTGCGGCGTGATGTTGCGCCCGCCGGCCGTGCCCGGAAGCTCGCGCACCTCGCGCGTCGCGACGTCGAGCAGGGCCAGGCGGTAGGCGCCAAGGCGCAGCGCGTCGAGATCGGTGGAGAACCGGTCGGTGGCGAAGACAATCGAGCGGCCGTCGGGCGACCAGGCCGGGTGCAGGTCGCCGAACCCGTCGCGGGTCAGCCGGGCGAGCGACGCCGAGGCGAGGTCGTACACGTACAGGTCGCTCCAGCCGCCCGCGAGCCCCACGAACGCGAGCCGCTTGCCGTCGGGCGACCAGGCCGGGCTGGCAATCTGGCCGAGCTGCTCGAAGCGCAACTCGCGCAGCGTCTTGCCGATTCCCGGTTCGACAATGGCCAGCACCGCACCGCCGCGGCGGCTTGCCGGGAAGACGAACTGCTTCGAGTCGGGCGACCAGGCGCCCGAGCCGTCCAGAAACTCGAGCGCGTCGAAGTGAGGATCGGCCGCCCGGTCCACCAGCTTCCGCCGCACCTTGCCGGTGCGCGCGTCGGCGACGAAGATTTCGATCGAGAACTGATCCTTCTCGGACACGAACGCCAGGTGCTGCCCGTCGGGGCTGAGCGACGGCCCGGCGTGCACGCGAGCGCCCGTCCGCCGCCGGTCGAGCACGGCCTCGAGTGAAGCGGGCTCGCCCCCGCCGAATTCGCGCCGCAGCGCCTCGTGCCACTCGCACGACAGCGTGTCGATGTCGAGCCCCGTCACCTTCACCAGCCGGGACTTCACCGTGCCGCCCCGCGCCTTCAGCAGGCGAGGCACGATGTCCTCGCCGAACCGCTGCGCCAGGAACCGCCAGGCGCCGTGACCGTACCGATACGGGAAGTACTTCGGGTGCTCGATCTCCTTCAGTCCCGGCATCTCGTCGCGGCGGGCCAGGTCGCGCATCCACATCAGGGTCTGCGGGTGATCGGGGCCGAGCGTGAGGTACTCCGCCATTCCCTCGATGAACCACAGCGGCATCGCGAGTATGCCGCCGTTGCCCGCGCGCGCCAGGTCGAACTGGAACGCGTGCACCAGCTCGTGACCGATCACGTGATCCGTCTCGCCCAGGCCGAGGCCGAACGGCAGCACGATCCGGTTTCGCCGCCCTTCGGTCACGCCTCCCGTGCCCTCGCCGAGCATGCCAGGGATGACGTTGGTCTGCACGAAGTCGGAGTGCGAGGCATAGAGGACGAGCGGCTGGCGCCGCGACAGCTCGTGCCCGAGGCGCTTCGACAGGATCTCGTACCAGCGTTCGGCCAGGACGCCCGCCTGCCGCGCCGCGGCCTTCACGGCGGGGTAGTAGTAGATGTCGAAGTGCGGCGTCTCCATCACGCGGAAGTCGAAGTCGCCGTACCGCACCTTGTTCTTGCCAAAGTACTGCGCACCCGCCGTGGCCGGCGCGAGCAGCAGCGCCAGCAGCGCGGCGAGAACCCGCGGGGTGAGTGAGTACACGGATCCTGATGCAGAAAACGGCGCGGCCCGGCGGCCCGGCGTCCGCACCGGGCCGCCTGCCGCGCACCCAACCACTTGTCGGAACGAGAAGAGAAGGGGCCAATCACCCGAACGGCGAAGTCGATGCGGGATTGGTGTTCCCAAGCCTACAGGCTGGGACGAATCGAGGCAAGCTGAGCAGGGGAGACCGCCACCGGTCCCCCGAAGACGAGCGAGGCGCGCGTGCGAGGCGGGCCCTCGAGTTGGGGCACCTGCGGGAAGCCGCGCGCCCGCAATTCACGGCGCATCGCGAGGGTGACCTGGTGGTACGTGGCGCGGAACTGCCGCTCTCCAAGCGCCCGGCACAGGAAGTAGGTATGGGCGCCGCGGTAGGCCCCGTCGAGATATGCGTCGGCCGAGGTCTGCCCGGCGCGGCAGCCGGCCAGCAGGACGGCACCCGCAGCGGCCGCACCTTCGCCGAATCGCCGCACCGCCTGGCCGCAGCCGTTGGGCGACGCC
>JARKSS010000290.1 GCA_029974175.1 Vicinamibacterales bacterium | reverse complement strand
CCATGCCCGACTCGTCCCACCCGACCCACCCCCAGCCCCCCTGGCCGTACTTTGGTGGCACGGTCTCGCGAGACTCGTCGCTCCCGGGCGCCTCCACCCGGGCTCGTGGATGGGCCTGTTCGCTTGCCTCCTCCCAGACGCTGGTGGTGGCCCTTGTGCTCCTGGTCGGTCTGGCCGCGGCGTTTCGCTGCCGGGGGCTCGACTACGGCGGGTTCAACGAGGACGAGGTCGCCAAGGTGAACGCCGTGCAGGCCTACGAGCGCGGCGACTTCACCGCGAACGCCGAGCATCCGGCGCTGATGAAGGGGGCCATGTGGGCTTCGTCGGCCGCCGCGCGCTCATGGAACCGCGCGGCGGCCCTCGCTGGCCTGGCGGCGGTGCCGCCCGAGGCCGCGCTGCGCTTTCCCAACGCACTCGTCGGCGCGGCGACCGTCGTGCCCCTGTTCCTTCTGGCGCGTTCGTTCTTCGGTCCAGCGGTGGCGCTCTGGGCGTCGCTGCTGCTCGCGCTGAACGTCACCGTGACCGGCATCAACCGGATCGGGAAGGAGGACACGTTCCTGGTGTTCTTCCTCCTGCTGGGCGCGTGGGCCTACGAGGAGGCGCGGCGGCGCCACCTGCGTGACGGGATCGCGCCCCACCTGTGGTACGCGGCCAGTGGGGCGGCGTTCGGGATGATGCTCGCCTCGAAGTACCTCGTTTACTACCTCGGCCTTTGGGTCCTCTTCGGCCTCGCGGCCAGCGCGGAGGCGCGGCGCGCCGGAGGGCAGGCCGCCGCCGAGGCGTCACGGAACCGCCAGCGGGCGTCGAAGTGGTTCTATCTGGCGATGGTCGGCGCCTTCGTCGCGGCCAACCCGGTCATCCTCCTTCCCAGCACCTGGAGCTACGGGCTCGCGTACGTGACCGGGGCGACGATCTCCCATCACGGGATGTCGTACTTCGGACGCCTGTACATCAACCAGGTCGACGCCACCCCGGGTGGCCTGCCCTGGCACTTCTACCTGGTGTACGTCGCGACCAAGACCCCGCTCCCGGTGCTCGGGGCGATCGCGCTGGGCCTGGTCGAGCTCGCCCGCCGCCGGCACGAGCGCGGGGCGGTGTTCGCCCGCGTCTTCCTGGCCTTCTACCTGCTGCCCGCGTCATTCGCGGCGGGCAAGTTCGGGCGCTACCTGCTGCCGACGCTCGTCTTGCTCGACATGGTTGCGGCGCTCGGGGCCGTGCGGGCCTTCGATCTGACGGCGCGCCTGCGGCGTCCGGCCCTCCGCGCCGTCGTGGCGAGCCTGGTGGTCGCCTCGGTGATCGGCGCCCCCGTCGTCGCCCAGATCCACTCGATTCCCTACCCCTCGATGTTCCAGAACGCCGTCGGGCACGCGGTTGCGGCGCCGGGACTCATGTTCCCGAACGAAGAGCTGTACGACATGGGCATGCGTGAGGCGGTGGCCTGGATCGCCCAGCGGGCGGCGCCGGGGGCCTCGATCGCCAGCGACGCGCCCGGCGTGGTCGGCGAGTACCTACGCCAGAACGGCCGGGCCGACATGGAGGCGCGCTCCCTGTCGATGGCCGGTCTCGCGCCGCCCCCCGTCGAGAGCTGGCTGCTGGCGGAGGAGAGCCACGCCTGCTTCGAGAGCGCCCAGGTCGTGGCACAGGTGCGGGGCCGCCAGGAGCCGCACTTCGTGCATTGTGTCCGCGGGACCGCCGCCGTCGAGGCCTTCCGCCTGCCGTGGTAGGGGACTCCCATGCGAAACAGGGCAGAGGAAGGCACCGGACTCGCCGGGCAGGGTGACTGGCGCTACCGGTCGCTCCTCGAGGTGATGGACCCCGTGGCGCTCCACGCGGACTTGGACGGGCTGCTGCCGGACCTGGCGACGAGCCTTCAGAAGGTCGTGGAGTTCGACGCGCTGGGACTGGTCCTGCCGCGGCGTGGGGGGGAAGCTGCGGACCTGTACACCGTCCAGCTGGCCTCGCCGGACGCTCCGCCATCCACCACCCGCGTCGAGTCGGTCCAGCTGCCGCCTCTGCACGAGACCCGGCTGGCCGCGCTTTGGGGCGGCGGCGAGCCGGCCGTCCTCCATAGCCTGGAAGAGATCGCGGACTATCCCGAGGTGGCGGCCGGGCTGCGCGATCGCGGGAAGCGCTCGGCGTGCTTCCTCCCGCTGACCACGGCCCTGCGCCCGCTCGGGGTCATCGGCTTCGCCTCGCCCCGCATCGGGACGTACGACGCGGCGGACCTCGTGTTCCTGCAGCGCGTGGCCGGCCAGGTCGCGATCGCCATCGACAACGTGCGCCACCACCAGGAGGCGCTGGCGCGCCAACGGCAGCTCGAGGCGGAGCGCGATCACTGGCGCACCCTCCTCGAGGTCAACAACGCGGTCATCACCAATCTCGACCTCGCGTCGCTGCTGGCGGCGGTCACGCCGAGCCTGCGCCGGATCGTCTCACACGACTACACCGGCTTCGCACTCCTGCGCGACGAGGGGAAGCGGATCGGACCGCATGCGCTGGACCCCGAACTGCCACCCGGCATCGACGAGCTGGTGTCGTCGGTCAACCCGGAGGACACGCCGTTCGCGGCGCTCGCGCTTGGCAAGCCGTTCGATGTCGAGCCGACGCAGCTGTCGTGGCTGCCGGAATCCCTGAAACAGCCGGCGGCCTCGACGCGGGTCCAGCGGATGTGCTTCCTGCCGCTGGTGACGCCCCGCCGCACTCTGGGGGGCCTGTGCATGGCGCTGCACGCCCGGCCCGTTCGAGGCGAAGGAGATCGATCGGGCGTTCCAGGCGGCCGGTCAGATTGCGATCGCACTCGAGAACGCCCTGGCGTTCCGTGAGATCGCAGCGCTGAAGGACCGGCTGGCGGCCGAGAACGTCTACCTCGAGGACGAGATCCGGGGCACCCAGCACTTCGAGGAGATTGTCGGCGAGAGTAAAGCGCTGCAGCGGGTACTCGTCCAGGCCCGCAGCGTGGCCGACACCGACACGGCGGTGCTGTTGCTCGGCGAGACCGGGACGGGCAAGGAGCTGGTCGTCTGCGCGATCCACGCCATGAGCGGCCGCCGGTCGCGCCCCCTCGTCACCGTCAACTGTACGACGTCGCCGACTGGCCTGCTCGAGAGCGAGTGGTTCGGCCACGAGAAGGGGGCCTTCACCGGCGCGCTCGCCCAGACGGTCGGCCGCTTCGAGCTGGCCCACCAGGGCACCCTCTTCCTCGACGAGATCGGCGACGTGCCCATTGACCTGCAGGCGAAGCTGCTGCGGGTGCTGCAGCAGCACGAGATTGAGCGGCTGGGGAGTACGCGGACCATCCGAGTGGATTTCCGGGTCATCGCGGCGACCAACCGCGACCTCGAGGAGATGGTCGCCCGTCGCGAGTACCGGGCCGACCTCTACTACCGCCTCAACGTGTTCCCGATCCGGATCCCGCCGCTGCGGGAGCGCCGCGAGGACATCCCGCCGCTGGTCCGCTACTTCGTGCAGCGGTACGCGAAGCCTGCGGCGGCCCATCGACTCCATCCCACGCGAGACGATGGACGCCCTGTGCCGGTGGCCCTGGCCGGGCAACGTGCGCGAATTGCAGAACGTGATCGAGCGCGCGGTGATCCTTTCGCCGGGGCCGACGCTGCGGGTGCCGCCGTCCGAGCTCGAGTCCGCCGCTGGAGCGCCGCGACCGGCGGTGACGCTCGAGGACGCCGAGCGCGAGCACATCCTTCGGACACTCGACGCCGCCGCATGGGTGATCGGGGGGGCGCAGGGGGCGGCGGAGCGGCTCGGCCTGAAGCGGACCACGCTCGTGTCCATCATGCATCGCCTCGGCATCGTCAGGCCGAAGCCGGGCGCGGCCCGGTGAGCTGTCGACATGTCGTCACCCGGCACCGCCTCGACGCGTCCGTCCGGCAGGGCGGTCCCGCCTCGGGGCCGCGGCGAGCGGCAGCGTCCATGTTCGCAGCGAGTTGGAGAAGGCGTGGGAAGACGCCAGGACTTGGCATCACCCCTGCCTCAGGTCCCCCGGATAGGTCCTGTTCCCGGAGGTTGTTCATGCTTCGTCTCTCGGTCGTGTGCCTCACGTTCGCCCTTGCGGCCGGCGCGGCGGGCTGCTCGAAGGCGGCCACCGCCCCGCCGGCCATGTCCGCACCCGAAGTCGGCATCGTCACCATCACCACCCAGCGCGTGGCGATGACGACCGAGTTGCCCGGTCGGACATCCGCCTACCTGGTGGCCGACGTCCGTCCGCAGGTCAGCGGCATCATCCAGCGGCGCGCCTTCGTCGAAGGGTCCGACGTGAGAGCCGGCAGCCTCCTGTACCAGATCGAACGCGCGCCCTATGAGGCGGCGTACCAGCAGGCCAAGGCCTCCCTCCAGGTCGCAGAGGCGAACGTCCCGGCCCTGAAGTCGCGGGCTGACCGCATGAAGGAGTTGGTCGCCATCCACGCCGTCGGGCAGCAGGATCACGACGACGCGGCGTGGGCCCTCGTCAGGGCCGAGGCGGGCGTGGCCGCCGCGAAGGCGGCCGTCGAGAGCGCGCGTATCAATCTCGACTATACGCCGGTCAAGTCGCCCATCTCGGGGCGCATCGGACGATCGGCCGTGACGGTCGGCGCGTTGGTGACGGCCTACCAGCCCGTGCCGCTCGCGGTCGTGCAGCAGCTCGATCCGATCTACGTGGACGTCACGCAGGCCAGCGCCGACATCCTCCGCCTGACCCGTCGGCTCGACGCCGGGCACGTCACGCGGGGCGGCGCGCAACAGAAGACGGTGAAGCTGCTGCTGGAGGACGGGACGCCGTACCCCCACGAGGGCACGCTGCAGTTCAGGGACGTGTCCGTTGATCCCGGCACCGGGTCCGTCATCCTGCGGATGGTCTTTCCGAACCCGGACCGGACGCTGCTGCCCGGCATGTTCGTGCGAGCCATCGTCGAAGAGGGCGGGAATGACCACGCGATCCTGGCCCCGCACGAGGGGGTCACCCGGAACATGAAGGGAGATCCGCTCGTGCTGGTGGTCAACGCCGAGGGCAAGGTCGAGCAGCGACCGATCGAGGTGGACCGGGCCATCGGTACGAACTGGCTGGTGACGAGGGGCCTGGCGCCCGGCGACCGGCTGATCGTAGAGGGCTCGCAGAAAGTGAGGCCGGGGATGCCCGTCCGCGCCGTTCCGGTCGTGAAGTCCCCGCGGGCGAGCGTCGGTGCCAGCGCGCCGGACGCGAAGTAGGAGACGGCCATGTCGCACTTCTTCCTGAAGCGTCCCGTCTTCGCGTGGGTGATTGCAGTCAGCCTGATGCTGGGCGGCGGCCTCGCGATCTACCACCTCCCGATCGCCCAGTACCCGAACCTCGCCCCGCCGTCGATCACGATCCGCACGTCGTATCCCGGGGCGTCCGCGGAAACCGTCGAG
>JARKSS010000253.1 GCA_029974175.1 Vicinamibacterales bacterium | reverse complement strand
CACGCGATGGCGAAAGAAAAGTTCGACCGCTCGAAACCGCACGTGAACGTCGGGACGATCGGGCACATCGATCACGGGAAGACGACCTTGACGGCGGCGCTGACCAAGGTGGCCGCGGACAAGGGCTGGGCGAAGTATGTGTCGTACGACGAGGTGGCGAAGGCGTCGGAGTCTCAGGGGCGGCGGGACGCGACGAAGATCCTGACGATTGCGACGAGCCACGTGGAGTACAGCTCGGAGAAGCGGCATTACGCGCACGTGGACTGCCCGGGGCACGCGGACTACATCAAGAACATGATCACGGGTGCCGCGCAGATGGACGGGGCGATTCTGGTGGTGTCGGCGGTGGACGGGCCGATGCCGCAGACGCGGGAGCACGTGCTGCTGGCGCGGCAGGTGAACGTGCCGTACATCGTGGTGGCGCTGAACAAGGTGGACGCGGTCGACGACCCGGAGCTGCTGGACCTGGTGGAGCTGGAGGTGCGGGAGCTGCTGTCGTCGTACGGGTTCCCGGGCGACGACCTGCCGGTGGTGCGGGTGTCGGCGCTGAAGGCGCTGGAAGGGGACGCCGAGGCGGTGCAGGGGATCATGAACCTGCTGGAGGCGCTGGACACGTATGTGCCGCTGCCGGAGCGGGAGGTGGACAAGCCGTTCCTGATGCCGATCGAGGACGTGTTCTCGATCTCGGGGCGGGGGACGGTGGTGACGGGGCGGGTCGAGCGGGGCCGGGTGAAGGTGGGCGACGAGGTGGAGATCATCGGGTTCCGGCCGACGATGAAGCGGGTGGTGACGGGCGTCGAGATGTTCCGGAAGCTGCTGGACGCGGGCGAGGCGGGGGACAACATCGGCGTGCTGTTGCGGGGGACGGAGAAGACGGAGGTGGAGCGCGGCCAGGTCCTGGCCAAGGGCGGGTCGATCACGCCCCACACGAAGTTCAAGGCCGAGGTGTACGTGCTGTCGAAGGAGGAGGGCGGCCGCCACACGCCGTTCTTCAACGGGTATCGCCCGCAGTTCTACATCCGGACGACGGACGTGACGGGGACGATGCACCTGCCCGAGGGCGTGGAGATGATCATGCCGGGCGACAACACGTCGATCACGGCGGAGCTGATCACGCCGGTGGCGATCGAGAAGGGGTCGAAGTTCGCGATCCGCGAGGGTGGGCGGACGGTCGGCGCGGGCACGGTGACGGAGATTCTCGAATAGACGCCGTAGGGGCAGGCCTTGCGCCAAGGGCGGCCAGAAGAGGCGCCCCTACAACGTCGGGAAGCAGCTATGTCAACCCAGTTCGGCGACAAGATCCGCATCCGGCTGAAGGCGTACGACTCGCGCGTGCTCGACCAGTCCACGGCCGAGATCGTCAACACCGCGCGCAACACCGGCGCCCGGCTGGCGGGCCCGATCCCGCTGCCCACGGAGAAGAACAAGTGGACCGTGCTCCGCTCGCCGCACGTGGACAAGAAGTCGCGCGAGCAGTTCGAGATCCGGACACACAAGCGCCTCATCGACATCTTCGAGCCGACCTCGCAGACCGTCGACGCGCTGATGAAGCTCGACCTCCCGGCCGGCGTGGACGTGGAGATCAAGGCGTTCGGCAAGGACAGCCGGAAGTAGGCCCAAGGCTCAGGACTCAAGGCTCAGGCGAGCTCGAGGGCTCGAGCCGGAGGGCCCTGAGCCCTGAGCCGGGCGAGAAGCGATATGGTGACTGGAATCATCGGCAAGAAGGTCGGGATGACGCAGCTGTTCGGCCCCGACGGGACCGTGCGGCCCGTGACCGTGATCCAAGCCGGGCCCTGCGTCGTCGTCCAGGCCAAGAACGTCCCGTCGGACGGCTACGACGCGGTGCAGTTGGGTCTCGTCGAGGAGCGTCCCGCCAAGGTCGGGAAGCCCCTGGCCGGTCACTTCAAGAAGGCCGGGGTGCCGCCGACGCGCGTGCGCCGCGAGGTGCGCGTCGCCCCGGGCGGCGAGCCGCTCAAGGCGGGTGACCAGGTGCTGGTGGCCGGGGTGTTCAATGCCGGCGATCGCGTGGACGTGATCGGCACAAGCCGGGGCCACGGCTTCCAGGGGGTCATCAAGCGGCACCACTTCGGGGGCGGCCGCGCGACACACGGGTCGATGTTCCACCGGGCCCCGGGGTCGATCGGCGCGTCCTCGTACCCCTCGCGCGTCGTGAAGGGAATGAGGGCGGCCGGGCACATGGGCCACACGCGGGTGACCACGCGGAACCTGCGCATCGAGCGGATCGACACGGAGAACCACCTGCTCATGGTGCGCGGCGCGGTGCCGGGGGCCGACGGCGGCTACCTGATCATCCGCAAGGCGGTCGCGCCCAAGAGGGAGCCGCAGCCGCAGGTCGAGAAGGCCGCCAAGGGCGCGCCCCAGGGCGGGGCCCGGGCCTCGAAGCCGAAGAAGTAGCGCAGGGCGTCGGCCCTGCGGGTTAGGCATGCAGCCATGAATCTAGACGTGGTCAACAACCAGAACGAGAAGGTCGGCTCGCTCGAGCTGAACGACGAGGTGTTCGGCGGCGCGGTGGCCGACCACCTGGTCTGGGAATCGGTGGTGCACGCCAACGCGGCCGAGCGGCGCGGGACCCATGCGACCAAGACCCGGGGACTGGTGAGCGGCACCGGCAAGAAGCCCTGGCGGCAGAAGGGGACCGGGCGCGCGCGGGTCGGCGAGACCCGCAACCCGCTCTGGCGGAAGGGCGGCACGGTGTTCGGGCCGCAGCCCCGCAGCTACGACTACAGGGTGCCGCGCAAGGTCGAGAAGGGGGCCCTGCGCGCCGCGCTGGCCGGGAAGCTGGCCGACCAGGCGGTCACCGTGGTGGACGCGCTGGCCGTTGACGAGGCCAGGACCAAGGCGGCGGTGGCCCTGCTCCGGCGCCTCGGGGTCGAAGGCAAGGCGCTGCTGGTGGACGTGGCGCTCGACGAGAAGCTGGCGCTCGCCCTGCGGAACGTGCCCGACGTGCGGCTCGTCCCGAGCAACCGCCTGACGGCCCGCGACGTCGCCGGCGGCGGCCGGATCCTGGTGACGCGGGCAGCCCTCGAGCGGCTGCAGGAAGTGTTGGGGTAACGGCCATGAAGCTCACTGACGTCATCCGCCGGCCGCTGATCACCGAGAAGACGACGATCCAGCGCGAGGACGGGCAGACGATCGTGTTCGAGGTTGCCGCTGGCGCGACCAAGGTCGAGGTGCGCCAGGCCATCGAGGCGCTGCTCGGGCCGAAGGTCGCCAGCGTGCGGACGTCGCTGGTGCACGGCAAGGTGAAGCGCCAGGGGCGCTTCTCGGGGCGGCGGCCCGACTGGAAAAAGGCGTACGTCCGGCTGCGCGCGGGCGAGAAGGTGCCGGAGTTCCTGGAAGGGGCGTAATACGGACGCTGAGAGTTCGCAGCGGTGACAGCCGGCAGCGCGTCCGCTGCCCGCCGCCCGCTGTTCGCTTGCGGCTGAGAAGGTTGAGAGCCATGCCCATTCGCACATACAAACCGACGTCGGCGGGCCGGCGGTTCCAGACCGTCCAGGTGTTCGACGAGATCACCACCGACCGGCCCTACAAGCCGCTCACCGAACCGCTGCCCAAGTCGGGCGGCCGGAACAACCGCGGCATGCTGACGTCCTGGTGGCGCGGCGGCGGCCACAAGCGGATGTACCGCGTGATCGACTTCAAGCGCGACAAGCGGGACATCCCCGGCAAGGTCCTGACGGTCGAGTACGACCCGAACCGCTCGGCGCGCATCGCCCTGATCCAGTACGCCGACGGCGAGAAGCGGTACATCCTCCAGCCGGCCGGGCTGAAGGTCGGCGACCAGGTGGTGGCGGGCGACAACGTGGACATCCTCCCGGGCAACGCCCTGCCGCTCAAGAACGTCCCGCTCGGCACCCTCGTGCACAACGTCGAGCTGCGGCCGGGCAAGGGCGGGCAGATCGCCCGCGGCGCCGGGTCGGCGGTGCAGCTGGTGGCCAAGGAGGGCGAGTACGCCACGGTGAAGATGCCGTCGGGCGAGCTGCGGAAGATCGGCCTCGAGTGCCTCGCGACCATCGGCCAGGTGGGGAACGTCGACCACGAGAACGTTTCGTACGGCAAGGCGGGGCGCAGCCGGTGGCTCGGGAAGCGGCCCCACGTGCGCGGCGTCGCCATGAACCCGGTCGATCACCCGCTGGGCGGCGGCGAGGGCAAGACCGCGGGCGGCCGGCACCCGGTGACCCCGTGGGGCATGCCGACCAAGGGCTACAAGACGCGCAACCGGAAGGCGACCGACCAGTTCATCGTGCAGAGGCGGCGGAAGTAGGGTGGCCCTGGTGGCCACCCGCGCGGCGGCCGGGCGGCCGCCGCGCGGTGGTCCTCGCGACCCTGGGCGGGCAGCCCCCACCGGCAGCCCCGACGGTAGGTACCGAAGTATGAGCAGATAGCTGAAGAAAGGTACCTTCATAGACACCACGCACCACGAGAACGTAGAGGTGATGAAACGCAGAGGGGACAAGCGGGGCATCC
>JARKSS010000237.1 GCA_029974175.1 Vicinamibacterales bacterium | reverse complement strand
GGGGTTACTACTACGTTGATCCGATCAAGCCGGGGGCGGCGCACTACGACCTCGATACGGGCGCGTACTCGGGCGGCGGCGGCGAGTACTTCTGGGCCGACCGCGGGCGCAACCAGGTGAACGTCTCGCTCTCGCGGTACGTGCAGAAGGCCGGGCAGCACAACTTCAAGTTCGGCGTCGAGATCGAGCGCAGCCGCGTGCGCGACCGCTACTCGTATGCCGAGGAGCACGGCCGGCCGATCGCCTACTACGACTACGCCGGCGAGCCCTACATGGCCTACTCCTACTCGTACGACCTCCAGGGCCGCAACCAGCGCGAGTCCTTCTTCGCGCAGGACCAGTGGAGGATCGGGAACGTGACGGCCAACATCGGCGTCCGCCTCGACAACATCCGCGGCAGCAGCCCGGTGCTCGACGAGACGCTCTACGACACCAAGTCGCTGGCGCCGCGCCTGGGCCTGGCCTGGGACGTCACCGGCAAGGGCGAGTCGGTGCTGCGGGCGTTCTACGGGCACCTGTACGAGGGGCCGCAGTACTACACCTACTCGTACGCGCTGCCCGGGATTGGCGACTTCGTCGGCTACGAAGTGTTGCCGGGCTGGCAGTTGGGCGAGGAGGTCTTCAGGGTGCCCGGCGCCAGCAAGTACTCGATGGGCAAGGACCTGAAGCACCCGCGGGTGGACGAGTTCAACATCTCGTACCAGCAGCAGTTCCTGCGGAACTTCAAGTTCACCGCGACCTACATCCGCCGCGACACGAAGAACGTGATCGACTCGGTGTTCCCCGGTGCCCGGTGGGAGCCCTTCTCGTACACGAACGCGAAGGGGCAGCAGATGACGCTGTACCGCTGGGTCAACGACGAGATCGACCAGAAGTTCGAGATCCGGAACGTGGACGGCTTCCAGTTCCTGTCGCCGAGCGGAGAGGTGCTGGGCACCGTTGACGCCTTCCGCAAGTACGACGGGGCGATGTTCGTCCTCCAGCGCGCGCTCCGCAACCGCTGGCAGGCGCAGATCTCGTACGTCTACTCGCGGACCAAGGGCACGGTTGACAACGACGGCAGCGACGGCCTGGGCGGCACCAACTTCCAGAACCCGAACACCGTCCTCGTCAACCGCAACGGCTACGTGTCGAACGACCGCACCCACGAGGTGAAGGTGTTTGCCGGCTACCAGATCCCGATCGTGGAGGTCGGGCTCAGCGGGTACCTGTCGATCATCAGCGGCTACCCGTACCAGCCGTACGAGCGCATCCCGGGCAGCCGGATCAACTGGACCGGCGCCAAGAACGTCTTCCTCGAGCCGCGCGGCAGCTACCGGACCGACACGATCACCACCTTCGACCTGCGTGCCGAGAAGGTGTTCGAGTTCGCGCCGTACCGGTTCGGCCTGTACATGGACGCGAGGAACCTGTTCAACCAGGGGACGGTGACCTGGGTTCAGACGCGGTTTCCCAGCGCCGAGATCTCGGGCGCGAACGTGCCGTTCGGCGGCCCGGTGTACGTGCAGAACGGCCGTCAGATCACCTTCGGCGGACGCTTCTCGTTCTAGGGGCCCAGGAGGGGGCAGGGCTTCGGCCCTGCCTGAAGGTCGGCCCCGGGGGCTGCGGCTCCCGGGGCCGTTTTTTCTGTACACTCGAGGGCGGGCGCAACCAGAGGCGCAGAAGGTGCACGGGGTGCAAGTGGTGCAGGCGGTGCTGGAGGTGCAGTGCCGGGGGTGCCAGAGGTGCTGAAGGTGCGGTAAGGCCTTGCCCGCCCGTAGCCGCGAGCGAAGCGAGCGCTTGGCGAAGGCGGGCGAAGTCAGCGCTTGGCAAAGGCGGGCGAAGGCGGGCCATGAAGACCTGGACGATCGGCGAGGCGGACGCCGGGACCCGGCTCGACGCGTGGCTGGCCCGCCAGCCTGAGATTGGCTCGCGGGGACGGGCGCGATGGGCCCTCGAGCGCGGCAAGATCTTCCTCAACGGGGAAGACTTGCACTTCCAGCACGGGGCCACCCGGCTGTCGGCGGGCGACGAGGTGGGGTATTGGGAAGACCGGCCCGGCTCGGCCCGCACCCCCTCACGCGACGTCGTCTCCGCGCGCACCGCCCTTCGCATCGTTCACGAAGATGCCGCCATCGTGGCCGTGAACAAGCTCCCCGGTTGGCTCGTCGAGCCGCTCCCGGGCGAGGAGGGGAGCGAGGTCACGCTGCTCGACCTCCTGCGCGATCACCTGCGCGCCGCCAGCCGGCGCCCCTTCGTCGTCCACCGCATCGACCGGGATACCAGCGGCCTGGTGCTGTTCGCCCTCACGCCCGCGGCTCGCGACGGGTTGAAGCGCCAGTTCGAGCGCCGCACGCCCGAGCGGCTGTACGTGGCCGTCGTGCAGGGCCGGGTCGTACCCGCCTCGGGAACCTGGCGCGATCACCTGGTGTGGGACCGCGAGCGCCTCATCCAGCGCCGCGCTCACGTTCACGAAGAACGCGCGCGCGAGGCGGTGGCCCGATACCGCGTCCTCGAGCAGCACGAGGGGGGCGCGGTGGTGGAGGTGTCGCTGGTCACGGGCAAGCGCAACCAGATCCGCGTCCAGGCCGGCCTGCGAGGCTACCCGTTGGTGGGGGAGCGGCTCTACACCTTCGGCTACCGGCCGGCACCGGGCGGCCGTCTCGAACTCGACCGCCAGGCCCTGCACGCCGTCACCCTCGGCTTCCACCATCCGGCCACCGGCCGCCGCCTGCAGCTCCATGCGCCGCTCCCCGCCGACCTGCAGGGTCTGATCGACAGACTGAGGAACTAGCCCGCCTTCGCCGTGCGGTTTCGGCGCGGCAACCTTCAGCATCTCCTGCACCCGCCTTCGCCAAACGCTCGCTGCGCGAGCGGCTACGGCGGGCAAGCCCCAGCACGTTCTGCATCTCTGCACCTCTCCTGCCTCTCCTCCCTCCCGTACCTCATGTGAGGTACACTGAGCCGTGCCTTCTCTCCAGATCCTGATGATCGCCTCCGAGGCGGTCCCCTTCGCCAAGACCGGGGGCCTTGGCGACGTCGCCGGGGCGCTGCCAGCCGCGCTCGCCAGGCTGGGCTGCGGCGTCACGCTGGCCGTACCCCGGTACCGCGGCGTCGCGGGCGGAACGCCTCTCACGCGGTTCCCCCTGACCGTTGGCGGGCGCACGCTGGAGGTCGGGTTCGTTGAGCACCCGCTGGCCGATGGGGCGCGCGCCGTGCTGGTGGACTGCCCGGAGCTGTTCGACCGCCCCGAGCTGTACGGCGTGGGGAACGCCGACTATCCGGACAACGCCTTCCGCTTCGCCGCGTTCACCCGGGCCGCACTCGAATTCGCCGCGCGGCACGACCTGCACGTCGACATCGTCCACGCGCACGACTGGCAGGCGGGGCTGGCGCCCGTCTACGTCCGCACGCTCTACGCGAACCATCCCGAGCTGGCCCGGGCCGCGCTCGTGTTCACGATCCACAACCTGGCCTACCAGGGGCTGTTCCCGCCGCACTGGCTGCCGGCGCTCGACCTGGGCTGGGACCTGTTCGGCATCGAAGGCCTGGAATTCTGGGGAAAGGTCAGCTTCCTCAAGGCGGGCGTGAACTTCAGCGACCGGCTCACCACGGTCAGCGCGCGGTACGCGAAGGAGATCCAGACGCCCGAGTACGGGTGCGGATTCGACGGGATTCTCCGGCGCCGCGCCGACCGGCTCGTGGGTATCCTCAACGGGATTGACACTGCTGTCTGGGACCCGGCCACCGATCCCCACCTGCCCGAGCCGTACGATGCCGACCGGCTCGATCGCAAGCGATCGTCGAAGCGCGCGCTGCTCGAGGCGGTCGAGCTGCCATCCGACGACCAGGCGCTGGCGCGTCCGCTGGTGGGAATGGTGTCGAGGCTGGTGGAACAGAAGGGGTTCGATCTGCTCGAGAAGCTGGGCGAACGGCTGCTGGCCCTCGACGCCTCCTTCGTGCTGCTCGGCAGCGGCGAGCCCCGGTTCCAGGACCAGTGGCAGGCCCTCGCGGCCCGGGCGCCCTCGCGCGTGGCGGTTCGCATCGGGTTCGACGAGCCCCTCGCGCACCTGATCGAGGCCGGCGCCGACCTCTTCCTGATGCCCTCCCGTTTCGAGCCGTGCGGCCTGAACCAGATGTACAGCCTCAGGTATGGAACGGTCCCGGTGGTGCGGGCGACCGGCGGATTGGATGATACGATCGTGAACTGGAGCCCGCGCACGGGACGCGGGACGGGCTTCAAGTTCGCCGACACCACCCCCGAAGCGCTTCTCGCGGCCTTGAGGAAGGCGCTCGAGGTGTACCGCGACCCCTCCGCCTGGCGTTCCATCCAGCTGCAGGGCATGGCCTGCGACTACTCGTGGGACGCCTCGGCCCGGCATTACGAGAAGGTGTACGAGAACGCGATCCGCGCCAGGACCAAACGGCCGTAACCGGGGGCGCAGGCGGCGAATCCTTGAACAGGGAACAGGCAGCGGGGGACGTCCCCGTCGAATCTTCAGCGAGGAGCACTCATCCAATGGCAGCAGCCACCATCCAGCAGGTGACCGACAGCACGTTCGAGCAGCTCGTCAAGTCGTCCACGCCGACCCTGATCGATTTCTGGGCAGACTGGTGCATGCCCTGCCGCCGCGTCGCCCCGTTGGTGGATGCGCTGGCCGCCGAGTACGCGGGGCGGCTGAACGTCGCCAAGATGAACGTGGACGAGAACCAGAACGTGCCGATCCGCCTCGGGATCCAGAGCATCCCCACGCTGATGATCTTCAAGGACGGCAACCTCGTTGACATGCACGTCGGCGCCACCGACAAGGAAGTCCTCAAGAGGATGGTGGACAAGCACGTCAAGTAGGCGGCAGCACGCAGCCCGGCAGCAGGCGGTCCGCAGGAGCCTGCTCTCCGTGTCGGCTGTCGGCTGCCGGCTGTCAGCGGTCAGCGAGCTCGAGCCATGAACGAAGTGCGGGACGTCATCATCATCGGTTCAGGCCCGGCCGGCCTGACGGCGGCCATCTACGCGGCAAGGGCCAACCTCCGCCCCCTGCTCATCGAGGGGACCGAAGCCGGCGGGCAGCTCATGCTGACGACGATGGTCGAGAACTACCCGGGGTTTGCCGACGGCATCCTCGGGCCCGAGCTGATCGGCGCGATGCGGAGCCAGGCCGAGCGGTTCGGCACCGAGTTCATCCAGGCCAACGTCGAGTCGGTCGAGCTGTCGAGCCCACCGTACATCCTCAGGACGGCCGACGAGGAATTCCGCTGCCGGACGCTCATCATCGCGACCGGCGCGTCGGCACGGCTGCTCGGCCTGCCCTCCGAGCGTCACCTGATGGGGCACGGGGTCTCGACCTGCGCCACGTGCGACGGCTTCTTCTTCCGGGGCAAGCCCATCGCGGTCGTCGGGGGCGGCGATTCGGCCATCGAGGAGGCGCTCTTCCTGACCCGGTTCGCCTCGAAGGTGACCGTGATTCACCGCCGCAACGCCCTTCGCGCGTCGAAGATCATGCAGGAGAAGGCGTTCGAGAATCCCAAGATCGAGTTCCGGTGGAACGCGGTCGTCGAGGAGGTCAAGGACGTCACCCGCGGGCGCGTCACCGGCCTGGTCCTGCGCGACGTGCTCACCGGCGAGTTGAGCGAGCTCGAGGTGGACGGGCTGTTCGTCGCGATCGGCCACACGCCGAACACGTCACTGTTCGCCGGCCAGCTCAAGATGGACGCAAACGGGTACCTGATCACCCATCACGGGACGCTGACCAACGTGCCGGGGGTGTTCGCGTGTGGTGACGTCCAGGACCCGGTCTACCGCCAGGCCATCACGGCCGCCGGCTCGGGCTGCAAGGCTGCAATCGACGCCGAGCGCTACCTCGAGCACGTGATGGTCGAAGGGCTGGCGCGGGGTTCCTCGATCCACCCGCCGCCCACCACCTCGTCCTTGTCGTAGAACACCGCTGCCTGGCCGGGCGTGATCGCGGCCTGGGGCTCGTCGAACTCGGCACGGGCCCCGGCCTCCCCCTCGGGACTCACCAGGGCAGGCGCGGCCCGGTGCCGTGAGCGGATCTGCACGTGCAGCGGCACCGGCGCCGCCGGCGGGCTCCCCGACACCCAGTTCACACGCGCGGCCGACAGCGAGCGGCCCTCGAGCGCCTCGCGCGGCCCCACCGTCACGCGGCCCGTCTTCGGCGACAGCCCAATCACGTACAACGGGACGCCCACCGACAGGTTGAGGCCCTTCCGCTGTCCGATGGTGAAGCGGTGGATGCCGCCATGACGGCCGAGAACGCGCCCCTCGCGGTCAACAATCTCGCCGCCGGTCACCTGCGGTGCCGCGCGCTCGACGACCGTCGCGTAGTCACCGCCTGGA
>JARKSS010000224.1 GCA_029974175.1 Vicinamibacterales bacterium | reverse complement strand
GTTCCTGGTGCCCCTGCTCGTCCTGGTCATGGACGTGCCGATGCGCGTCGCGGTCGGCATCAGTCTCACTGCCATCATCGCAACCTCCAGCGCGACCACGGCCCGCGCCGTCGGCCGCTCGCTGATCAACCTGCGCCTCGGCATGCTGCTCGAGGTGGCGACCACGGTCGGCGGGCTGACGGGCGGGCTGGTGGCGGTGCTCATCTCGCAGAAGCACCTCCAGCAGCTGTTCGGCGTGGTGGCCGCGGCCGGCGCGGCGGTCATGCTGAGCAGGCTCGGCAAGCGGAACGTCCTGCTCGACCCGTCGGCGGATCCGGGCCGGCTGGGCGGACGGTACTACGAGGAGGAGAGCCGGGGCGTCGTCACCTACCGGGTGAAGCGCCTGCCCCTGGCGTTGCTCGTGTCGCTGGCAGCCGGCAGCGTCTCGTCGCTGCTCGGCATCGGGGGCGGCATGTTGAAGGTGCCGGCCCTCAACGCCTGGTGTGGCGTGCCGCTGCGGGCGGCGGCGGCGACGAGTGCTTTCATGATCGGCGTCACGGCGACGGTTGGCGCCGTCATCTATTACGGGCGCGGCGAGATCGTGCCGTGGATGGCGGCGGCGGCCATCCTCGGCGTGATGGTGGGATCGCGCGCCGGCTTCCGGATAGGCGCGGCCGCCAGCGCGCGGTGGCTGAAGCTGCTGCTGGCCATCGTGCTGATGCTCGTCTCGATCCTGATGTTCCTGAGGGCACGATGAGCGCCGGAGAAGACAACCGGGCGCGGGTGAACGCCGACAGCCGGCTCGAGCTGTGGCTCGGCAGGACCCTGGGTGCGGGCACTGCGCTCGCGACGGTGCTGCTCGCGCTGGGGCTGCTGCTGCAGCTGGCCGGCGCCCACGCCGGGCTTTCGGATCGGCTGGCCCGGACGGGACTGATCGTCCTGATGGCCACACCGGTCGCCAGGGTGGTGATCTCGGTGGCAGAGTACGCGGGACAGCGCGACTGGCCCTTCCTCGCGCTGACCCTGACCGTGCTGGGGATGCTGATGGTGAGCTTCCTCCTCGGCGTGGGATGAGTCATCAGGCGTAGAGCAGGGCTTCAGTTTGGCTGATCGCAGTCCCGCTGGAATCGAGCCCCGCAACGGTGGAGCAACCTGTATGCGAATCGCAGTGCTGGGAGCTGGCGCGGTCGGTGGCTTCTACGGGGCATGCCTCGCACGGGCGGGCCACGAGGTGTCGTTCGTGGCCCGCGGCCGCAACCTCGCGGCCATCCGCTCCAGCGGGATGAGGGTGCGCAGTGACCTGGGCGACTTCGCCGTCTACCCGGCCGCCGAGTCGGATCCCGCCCGGGTTGGCGTCGTGGAACTGGCCATCGTTGCCGTGAAGACGTACTCGAACGCCGAGGCGCTCCCGCTGTTGAGACCGCTCGTGGGTCCGGGAACCATGGTGCTGACCCTGCAAAACGGCCTGGACCGCGCGGGTGAAGTGGCGGCCGTGGTCGGCGAAGGTCACGTCCTGGCCGGCACGACCTACATTCGCGTGTCGCTGGAGGCCCCGGGCGAGGTCCAGCACGTCGGGACCGCCCGGCGGATCGCCTTCGGCGAGGCGTTAGGTCCGCCGCGGATCACCGAACGGGTCGCCCGGCTCGAGGAGGTGCTGCGAGGTGCCGACGTCCATGCAGAGGCGGTTGCCGACAGCCGCACGGCCCTCTGGGAGAAGCTCGTCTTCCTGGCGCCAATCGCGGCCCTGACCGCGGCAGCGCGCCTGCCCATCGGAAGGCTCAGGACCAGCCCCGAGTTCCGCGAGGCCGCATTGCGCGCGATGCGCGAGGTCGAAGCCGTGGCGCGGGCCGAGGGCGCCGCGCTTTCCGCCGACATTTGCCAGCAGAAGCTGGCCTACACCGATGCAACCTCGCCGGCGATGCGCACGTCGCTGATGATGGACCTGGTCGCCGGCAGACCCACGGAGGTGGAAGCGCTGCTCGGCGGCGTCGTCCGCCGCGCGCGCCAGCACGCGATCGCGACCCCCGCCATGCAGACGCTCTACGTCGTCCTCGCCCATTCCGCGCGCGGTCACGCTCCCGTCGGAGCAAGCTGAGCCAGGCGCGAGCCGGCGAGTCCACGGCTGAAGCCTGCTCCACCGGTAGAATGGAGATTCCCGGAGGAGCCATGCGCTCACGTCTGGCCACGCTCATCGTCGTGGCGATCGTTGCCGGAACCTTCGTCATCGGGCTGATCGTCGGCGCGCAGCGCGACGACGAGAGCGGGCCGGTGGATCTGATCGTCCTGAACGGCCGCGTCTACACCGCCGACGGATCGGGAAGCTTCGCCGAGGCGCTCGCCGTCCGGGGCAACACGATTCTCCGGGTCGGGTCCAACCGCGAAGTGAAGCGGCTTGCGGGCCGCTCCACTGAAACCATCGACGCGCACGGCGCCTCGGTACTGCCGGGCCTGAACGACGCGCACCTGCACCTGGAGAGCGGAGGCCTCAGCCTGCAGGAGGCCAACCTGCTCGACGCCTCCACGCTGGAGGAGATCGGCACCACCATCCAGGCCTTCGCAGCCGCTCATCCCACCCGCCCCTGGGTGGTCGGCCGTGGCTGGTACTACACCCCGTTCCCTGGAGGCCTCCCCACACGCCAGCAGCTCGATGCCCTGGTCCCCGACCGGCCCGCCTATATGAGCTGCTACGACGGCCATACGGCGTGGGTCAACACCCTGGCGCTGAGGGCAGCCGGCATCACCCGGGAGACACCCGACCCGCCTGGCGGCGTGGTCGTGCGCGACCAGGTGACCGGCGACCCGACCGGGGTCCTCAAGGAGACCGCGCAGGAACTGGTGGCCCGCCATCTCCCCGAATGGACGCGCGACGACCGCCTCGGCGCCATCCGGGACGCCATCGCGAAGGCCCACGAGTTCGGCGTGACCAGCGTGCAGAACGCCGGCGTGGACGAAGCCGAGTTCGAGTTGTACGACGAGCTGCTCAAGAAGGGCGATCTGCAGCTGCGCCTCTACAACGCGCTGTCGATCGAGCCGCCGTTCACCGAGGCCGACGCCGATCGCCTGGACGGCCTGTGGCGGCGGCGACCCGACGACGCGCTGGTCAAGACCGGCGCGGTGAAGCTGATGCTGGACGGGGTCATCGAATCACATACCGCCGCGATGCTCGAGCCTTACGCCAACCGGCCGGTCACGGGCCTGCCGGCCATGGACGCAGCCACGCTGAACGGCATCGTCGCGATGATGGACCGCCGCGGCTGGCAGGTGATGATCCACGCCATCGGAGATGCCGCCATCCGCGCCAGGCGCTCGACGCCTTCGAACACGCTGCCGCAGTGAACCCCGTGCCGGCGCGCGGCCGGCGCCATCGAATCGAGCACGTCGAGACGCTGCAGCCCTCCGACATCCCTCGCTTCGGCCGGCTCGGGGTGGTGGCGGTCCAGCAACCGTTCCACGGGAACCCGAGCCCGGTACAGCTCGCGGTCTGGAGCGCCAATCTCGGCCCCGAGCGGGCGTCCCGCGGCTGGGCGCAGCGCAGCATCCTCGACGCCGGCGGGCGGCTTGCCATGGGCTCAGACTGGCCTGTCGTCACGCTCGACCCGCGCTTCCAGATCAACATGGCGATCAACCGCACGACGCCCGGGGGCACACCGCCTGGCGGCTGGCTGCCCGAGCAGCGGTTGACCCTCGCCTCTGCCATCGACGCGTACACGACGGGCGCCGCCTACGCGTCGTTCGACGAGCAGCGCAAGGGTCAGCTGATCCCCGGCATGCTTGCCGACATCGTCATCCTTTCAACCGATGTCTTCGCCAATCCCCCCGAGAAGTTCCTCGACGCCGAAGTGGCCCTGACGATCTTCGACGGCAAGGTCGTCTACAGGAAGACGCAGCCATGAACGCGAAGCCCCCGAAACGACCCGTGCTGCTGGCCGGCTCCTGGGAGGAGACGGCCACCCCCCTCGACGTCGTCAATCCTCACGACGGGTCGGTGGTGGCCTCCACCTTCGCCGCCGGCGAAGCGGAGCTGGAGCGTGCCACCAAGGCAGCCGTGGCCGCGGCGCCCGGCATGCGCCGTCTCGCAGCCTACGAGCGGGCAGAGATCCTCGCTCGCGCTGGTGACGAGCTGAGGCGGCGCCGCGAGGAGATCGGACGGACAATCGCCGCCGAGGTGGGCAAGGCGATCCGCGACGCAACGGCCGAGGCCGACCGGGGCGTGCAGACCTTCCAGGCGGCTGCCGAGGAGGCCCGCCGCATTGCCGGCGAGCAGATCCCGATCGATCTCGCGCCGCATGGCAAAGGGCGGATCGCCTTTACCCGGCGCTTCCCGATCGGCCCGGTGGCCGCCATCTCTCCTTTCAACTTCCCCTTCAACCTCGCCGCGCACAAGCTGGCTCCGGCGATCGCGGCCGGCAACCCCGTCGTGCTCAAACCAGCGTCGAAGACGCCGCTGTCGGCGCTGATCCTGGCCGAGGCGCTCGACCGCGCCGGCGTGCCCAAGGGCGCGCTCAGCGTGCTGCCGATGTCCCGCGCGACCGGCGAGCGGATGGTGACCGACGATCGCTTCAGGCTGCTCACCTTCACCGGGTCGTCGTCGGTCGGGTGGGGGATGAAGGCGCGGGCCGGCCGGAAGCGGGTCGTCCTCGAGCTCGGCGGCAATGCCGGTGTCATCGTGGACGAAACGGCCGACGTGGAGCGCGCGGTCGCGAGGATCGCCGTCGGCGGCTTCGCGCTGGCCGGGCAGAGCTGCATCTCGGTGCAGCGGGTGTACGTGCACCGGCGGCTGTTCGAACGATTCGCCGGAATGCTGGTGGAGAAGGTCGAGGCGCTGAAGGTGGGCGACCCGATGGATCCGGCAACCGACCTCGGCCCGATGATCGATGAAGGCGAAGCCGAGCGGGTGGACGCCTGGATCCAGGAAGCGGTGCGCGAAGGGGCCCGTGTCCTCACCGGTGGAAAGCGACTGGGGAAGGCGCTCTATGCGCCGACCGTCCTGGTGGATGCTCCCCCGGACGCGAAGGTGTGTGCCGAGGAGGTCTTCGCTCCGCTGGTGGGCCTCTACGCGTTCGACGACTTCGACCGCGCGCTCGAGGAGGTCAACCGCTCGGCCTACGGCCTGCAGGCGGGCGTCTTCACCAACGATCTCCGCAACGCGCTTGCTGCCTTCGATCGCCTCGAGGTCGGCGGCGTGATGGTGAACGAAGTGCCCTCGTGGCGGATGGACGCCATGCCGTACGGCGGCGTGAAGAACTCGGGGCTCGGGCGCGAGGGTCCGCGCTACGCGATCGAGGAGATGACCGAAACGAAGATCGTCATCGTCGCGCCGTGACACCCGCTCGGGGTCATGGCCCCCGGGCGAACGCCGACGTAGAGCAGGGCTTTGGCCCTGCTCCTCCGGGCCACGATCACCGCTTCCCCAGCACCTCCTCGGCCTCGATTACCCGTTCCACCAGGTAGCGGTCGTCGCCGAGGTGGCGGAGGAGCACCAGGTTTGCCGGCATCCCCACCGCGAGCGGCGTCTTCGACTTCACGGTCGTCCAGTCGGGCACGTCGATGGTGACGCCGGGCTTGAGGGCGCGGTCCCAGGCGGGCGCCACGTACATGCCGGCCACCTCGACCGTCTCCAGCGCGTGGAAGACGCGAAGGTCGCCGAGGTCGTCCACCCGCAGTACGCGAACGAACTCACGTTCGCCGTCGATCTCCCCCCTGACCGCCCGCACCACGCCAATCCCCACGTCGCCGATGAACGGCGCGATGCCGGTGCCGGTGACGATGGCCGCGCCTCGCACGAGCAGCGCGAACAGGCCCGACTGGTTGACCGGCAGCGACTCGTAGCGGCCCAGGTCGGCATCGTGGACGCGGCGACTGGCGACGGCGTCGAGGGCGGCCATCAACGCCACGAAGTTCAGCCGCACGAGGTCTTCGTCGGGGGTCGTGCCGCCGAACGCCCCGCTTTCGAGCAGCACCACCGGCGTGCCCCAGAGGGTGATGTTGTCGCCGAAGGCCCGCACCTCGAACTCGTCGTCGTAGCGCGCAACCTGGCCGGGCGCGAACGTCTCGAGGACATCCCGCATGACGGCGCAGGTCTTCTTCGTCAGCACGCGCCCCGGGGTCATCGTGCGGGCCTCGTCAAACGCGACCGAGAGCAGCGCGAACGATGCCGGCTTGCCGGTCTTGCCGGCCGCCATCCTCCAGTTCTGGTTGTGGAGGTTGAACCCCAGGCCCGGCCGAAACCGGTCGCGCAGCGCCTTCAACGCGCGGCCCTCGGGCGTCTGCAGGAGCAGGGCATCGCGGTTGACGTCGATCCCCTGCGCGTTTCGCCGCTGGAATCGACGTGCGCCGTCGGGGTTCAGCATCGGCACCATGTGGACGGTCAGCTCGTCGAGGATCCGTGCGATCGCCGGCTCGTCGCGGTGGCGCCGGATGTACTCGGCCATGTGGAGCAGCGCAGGGGTGGCCGTGGGCTCGTCGCCGTGCATCTGCGACCAGAGCAGCACGTGGAAGGGCCCCCGTCCGAACGCGACCCGCAGGATCGGGCGCCCTTCCACCGACCGGCCGATTTCCTCGAGCGTGAACAGGCCCTCGGAATCCGCCGAGATTCGCTTCGACTCCGAGAGGACGAGCGCGTGGTCAACGAGTGCCGGCGGACCGTAGTCGCGGCGTTCATCGAGCCAGGCCTGCGAGAGCGCCTCGGGCAAGAGCGGCGGGACAAGCCCGGCGCCGCCCGCAGGCACCTGGGAAGAAACCGGCTGCGCGGGGGCGAAAGCGAGGAAGAGCGCGGCCGCGATGAGGCCGGGGCGGGTGTGGCGCGACGGACAGGACATGGGGGGAGTATAGGCCCGCCCGTCAACCGAGGATCCTCGTCAAGGCATCCCCGGCGTCGGGGTGACGGAACTCGTGGCCGAGATCCAGGACCTTCGCCGGCACCATCCGCTGGCTCGACCCACTGGGGCCGGCGCTACTGCGTGAGCCACTTGCGCAGCATCGTCCAGCGGCGGCGCAGCCGGCGGTCGGAAACCGCAATTCCGAGCGCCTTCCGCTGCCCCACGAGAACGACCAGCCGCCGGCCTCGTGTCACCGCCGTGTAGAGCAGGTTCCGCTGCAGCATCGCGTAGTGCTGCGTCGAGATTGGGATGACCACGGCCGGGTACTCGGAACCCTGCGACTTGTGGATCGTGGTCGCGTAGGCCAGCGCGAGCTGGTCGAGATCCGAGACGTCGTAGTCCACGGGCCGCCCGTCGAAGTCCACGGTGAGATGCGAGAGTGACGGGTCGATCGATCGGATGAACCCCAGGTCGCCGTTGTAGACGTCCTTGTCGTAGTCGTTCTCGACCTGCATCACCCGGTCGCCGGGCGAGAACGTCCACCCGTAGCGCTCCAGGCGCGGCTCCCGCCCCGGGTTGAGCTGCTTCTGCAGCTCGGCGTTGAGCGAGCGGGCGCCCAGCACGCCGCGGATCATCGGGCACAGTACCTGGACGTCGCGCATCGGGTCGAGGCCGAAGCGCGCGGGGATCCGTTCGCAGACGGCCTGGAGCACCCTCTGCGCCGCCTTCTCGGGTTCGTCGGCCTCCCAGAAGTAGAAGTCGTCGCCTCCCGAGGGCGTCAGCTCTGGCATCTCGCCCGCGTTGATCCGGTGCGCGTTGACGATGATGCGGCTCGCGCTCGCCTGGCGGAAGACCTCGGTCAGCCGGACGACCGGGACGGCGCCCGAGTCGATGATGTCGCCGAGGACTCGCCCGGGTCCCACCGACGGCAGCTGATCGACATCGCCCACCAGCAGCACGGCGGCCCGCGGCGGCACCGCGCGCATCAGCGCGTGCATCAGCGGCACGTCCACCATCGACGTTTCGTCCACCACCAGGAGGTCGCAGTCGAGCGGGTTCGACTCCTGCCGCCGGAACCCACCGGTCCGCGGATCGACCTCGAGCAGGCGGTGAATCGTCTTCGTCTCTCGCCCGGTCGCCTCGCTCATGCGCTTGGCGGCCCGGCCCGTCGGCGCCGCCAGCGCCATCTTCACCCGCTTGGCCGCCAGCACGGCGAGGATCGCGTTCAGCAGGGTCGTCTTGCCAACACCCGGCCCGCCCGTGATGACCAGGAACCGGCTGCGAAGCGCCATGCGGAACGCCTCGCGCTGCATCGGCGCCAGCGTCATCCCCAGGCGTCGCTCCACCCAGCCGAGGGCAGCGTCGGCGTCGATGGCCGGCCAGGGCAGCGGCCCGGTGGCCTGCGACCGGATCCGGAGCGCCACCACCCGCTCGGCCGAGTAGAGGCCGCCGAGGAAGATGGCCTCGCTGCCCTCCACCTGGTCGGCCGCGATCGTGCCGGCCTCGAGCTCGAGCTGGATCGCCCGCTCGATCAGCGGCGCGGGAATCTCGAGCAGCCGCGAGGCGGTCTCCTTCAGCACCGCGAGCGGCAGCCCGCAGTGGCCCTCGTCCATCGCCTCGGTCAGCGCGTACCCGATGCCGGCCCGGGCCCGGATCATCGCGTGGGGGTCGATGCCGAGGCTCGCCGCAATCCGATCGGCCGTCAGGAAGCCGATGCCCCGGATGTCGGCGGCCAGCCGGTAGGGATTCTCGGTGATGAGCGGGATGGCGTCGTGGCCGTAGGTCTTGAAGATCCGCACCGCGCGCGCCGAGCCGACACCGTGCGAGTGCAGGAAGACCATGATGTCGCGGATGCTCTTCTGGTCGCGCCAGGCGCTGGCGATGCTCTCGGCCCGGGTGCGGCCGATCCCTTCGACCGTCCGCAGCCGCTCGGGTTGGTGCTCGACGACCTCGAAGACGCGGGTCCCGAACGCCTCGACGAGCTTCCGGGCCAGGTGCGGCCCGATGCCCTTGATGAGCCCCGAGGACAGGTATTTCTCGATCCCCTCGAGGGTGGTGGGCGTGACCGCCTGCATCGAGGAGGCCTCGAACTGCAGGCCGTGAGTGCGGTCGTGCTTCCAGGTTCCCTCCGCCTGGAGGAACTCGCCGGGGCGCGGGGTGGGGGCGTGGCCGACGACGGTGAGCAGGTCCCTTCGGCCGCGGACCGAGAGGCGCAGGACGGTGAAGCCGTTCTCGTCGTTGTGGAAGACCACGCGCTCGACCACCCCGGTGAGGTGCTCGACGGCCGAGGCGGGCCGGTCGAGGAGTCGCGGCTGTTCCACCCGGACAGGGTACGACAGGATTCGAGATTCGGGATTCGGGATTCGGGCGGCACTCACGGCACAAGCACTTCCGGCACCGTCAGCACCAGCACCCTCAGCACCTCCGGCACCCTCTGCACCTCCGGCACGATCTGATCCCAGACCCCTCTATGACGTGACAGGCTTGACAGCCGTCGTGGGCGGGTGTTAACTAACTGGTTAGTTAGTTCCAGAGCCATGAAACGCCCGCCCGATTCCCGCGAGGCCATCCTCGCCGCCGCCGTCGCCGAGTTCGCCCTCCACGGCTTCCGCGGCGCCACCGTCGACGCCATCGCCCGCCGCGCCCGCCTCAACAAGGCGATGATCTACTACCACTTCGACGACAAGCTCGCCCTCTACCTCGAGATCCTCCGCGGCGTCTTCACCGCCGTCCGCGACCGCTCGGCCGCCATCGTCGCCTCGACGCTCCCCCCGCCGCAAAAGCTGGTCGCCTTCATCGACGCCTTCGAGGCCGAGGCCGACAAGCGCCCGTACCTTCCGCGCCTGATGATGCTCGAGATCGCCGACGGCGCGCGCCACCTCGATCCGCCCACGCTCCGCGTCATGCTCGGCATCTTCCAGAACCTGCGCGCCATCCTCGAGGAGGGCCGCGCCGCCGGCGCCTTCCGACCGGTCAATCCCGTCGTCACCTACTTCAGCATCGTCGGTCCCATGATGTTCTTCCGCGCCGCCGCGCCGGTGCGCGCGCTGGTCAGCCGCCTCGACATCGAGGAGGACTTCGGCATGGACACGGCCGCCTTCTCCAAGCACCTCAAGGAGGCGGCTCTCCAAACCCTGGCTCCTTCCGTGGGCGCGCCGGCCGGCGCCGCGAGGCTGCGCGCCGCCCGGGCACGCGGGAAGCGTCGCGCCACCCAGACCGGAGACCGCACATGAAAACGCACGCACTGACCGTCACCCTGGCGCTGGCCTCGACCATCGCGGCTGCCTGCCGCTCCGACCAGCCCCTCACATCGGTCAGGGCATCAGGAACCGTCGAGGCGACCGAGGTCCAGGTCGCCGGCCTGGTCGGAGGGCGCCTGCTGGAGCTCAAGGTGGCCGAAGGCGACCGCGTCGAGGCAGGCCAGGCGATCGCGCAGCTGGACGTGGCCGATACCCGTCTTGCGCTCCAGCGCGCGCAGGCCGAGCGAGCGCACGCCGACGCCCAGCTGCGCCTGCTGCTCGCCGGCGCCCGGCCCGAGGAGATCCGGCAAGCCGAGGCGCAGCTCCGCGCGGCCGAAGCCGAGACGGCCGCCGCCCGCGAGGATCTGCGAGGCGCCACTGCCGATCTCGAGCGGTTCGAAACGCTGCTCGCGAACAACTCCGGTTCGCGGAAACAGCGCGACGATGCGGCCACCAGGGTGGACGTGATGCGGGCGAGGGTGCGCGCGGCCGAGCAGCGAAGCCAGGCGGCAGCCGAGACGCTGACGCGGTTGAAGAAGGGGGCGCGCGCGCAGGAGATCGATGCCGCCCGGGCGCGCCTCGGCGTGGTGGACGCGCAGATCGCAACGCTCGAGAAGAGCCTCGCCGACGCCACGATCGTCGCGCCCGTGGCCGGCATCGTCACGCAGAAGCTGGCGGACGTGGGCGAGATCCTGGCGCCGCGCGCACCGGTCGTCACGATCGTGGACCTCGACCACGCGTGGGCGAACATCTACATCGACGAACCGCTCGTGCCGCGCGTGCGGCTCGGGCAGCGGGCCACCCTCTACACCGACGCCGGCGGCCCAGGCATCGAAGGGAAGGTCACCTTCGTGTCGCCGCGCGCCGAGTTCACCCCGCGCAACGTGCAGACCGCGGAGGAGCGCTCGAAGCTCGTCTACCGGATCAAGGTGTCGGTGGACAACCGCGAGGGAATCCTCAAGCAGGGGATGCCGGTCGAGGCCGACGTGCCGTTGAGCTAGGGCTGGGAGCTGGGGGCTGGGGGCTAGGGGCTAGTAGGGACTGGGAGCCAGGGGGATGTCCGCGGTTGCGCTGTCGTTCGAGAAGGTCGTGAAGCGGTTCGCGACGACGACCGCGGTGAACGAGGTGTCGTTCGAGGTGCGCCGCGGCGAGATGTTCGGCCTCATCGGCCCCGACGGCGCCGGCAAGACCACCGCGATTCGCCTCGCCTGCGGGCTGCTCGCGCCGACCGAAGGACGGGTGCGGCTGCTTGGCCGCGACCCGGTGCGCGAGCACGACGCGATCACCCGGTCAACCGGCTACCTGTCGCAGCGCTTCAGCCTGTACGGCGACCTCACCATCGACGAGAACATCGCGTTCTTCGGCGAGATTCACGGCCTCACCCGCTATCGCGAGCGCGCCGACCGGCTGCTCGAGATGACGCAGCTGACGCCGTTTCGCAGCCGGCTCGCCGACAGGCTCTCCGGGGGCATGAAGCAGAAGCTGGCGCTCGCGTGCACGCTCGTGCACGAGCCCGAGGTGATCCTCCTGGACGAACCGACGACCGGCGTCGACCCGGTATCGCGGCGCGAGTTCTGGAGGCTGCTGGCGGAATTCCTCGCACAGGGCATCACGATCATCATGGCCACGCCCTACCTGGACGAAGCAGAGCGCTGCACGCGCGTGGCGCTGCTCTCGGAGGGCCGTCTTTTGGTGGCCGACTCGCCCGACACCTTGCGCGCGCAGCTGCCGGGCGTCGTCATCGAGGTGCTGGCCTTGCCGCAGAACCGGGCCATGGAGACGCTGGCGGACCTCGCCGGCGTGATCGATGTCCAGAACTTTGGTGAACGGATTCACGCGCGGATCAGGGAACAGGGATCAGGGATCAGGGACCAGGGATCAGGGAGCGGGGATCAGCGAGCGGGGATGGGGGATCAGCGAGCGATACGCGCGATCGAGAGCGCGCTGCGCGCCGCAGGTGTCGATGTCGTGAGCGTGCGGCCCGTGCCTGCCTCGCTCGAGGACGTGTTCATCAGTCTCGTCGGCGAATCGGGCTGAACGGAGATTGCGGTGTATACCACAAACACACAAAGAACACGAAGACGGAGTGCCAGGCCTGGCAGAACGCGGTATTCCCTCGACACCCGGCCTTCGGCGGCCGCGCAGCGGCCGGGTCACGCGGGCCGGCCACTTCGTGGCCGACCGCCTGAAGGCCGTCGTACAGGGAAGTCTCTTCGTGTTCTTCGTGTTCTTCGTGTTCTTTGTGGTTCTTGTGGTCAAAACGTGGCCGTGCTTCGGGAGACGAGCATGAGAGGTTCGAGACTTGTCGCGGCCCTCGCCATGGTTGCGACGTGTGGCGCCCCCGCGGTTGCGGCGGCGCAGGCGCAACCGCAAACCGAGGCAGGGTTGACGCTCGAGCAGGCCATCGAGCGCGGGCTTGCCGCCAGCCACCGCCTCGCGGAGATCGAGGCCCGCCGCGGGAGCGCCGAGGCGGTCGTGGCCGGCAGCCGGGCGGCCGACCGCCCGCAGGCCTCGCTGCAGGCCGGCTACACCCGCACCAACCACGTGGACGAATTCGGCGTCCAGGTGCCGGGGCAGCCGCCGCGCATCATTTACCCCGACATCCCGGACAACTTCCGCACGCGCCTGGACCTGCAGTGGCCGATCTTCACGTTCGGCCGCACTGACGCGCTCGAGCGGGCGGCGCGAGCCGAGGCCGAGGCGGCGGGGTTCGACCTCGAGGCGGCACGGAGCGACCTGAAGCTCGAGATCACCCGCGCCTTCTGGGCGATGGTCACGGCCGAAGAATCGGTGCGCGTGGTCGGCGAGTCGCTCAAGCGCATGGACGCGGCGCTCGCCGACGTCCGCCACCGCCTCGAGGTGGGCCTGGTCCCGCCAAGCGACGTGCTGTCGGTGGAGGCGCAGCGCTCGCGCCAGGAACTCCTGCTCGTGCGGGCGCGGAACAACCTCGAACAGGCGCGCGCCGACCTGCGCCGCCTGACCGGCATGCCCCCGGAGACGCCGGTCCGTGCACGGGCGGCGTTCGAGCCGCCGGCGCCCGTCGAGACCGACCCGGCAACCCTCGTCCGCGAGGCCGAGGCCGCCAGGCCCGATCGCCGGGCCCTTGCCGCGCGCGTGGCCGGCGCCGGCGAGCGCGAGGAGGCCGCGCGCGCCAATCGCCGCCCGACCGTGGCGCTGGCCGGCGGCGTTGACTACGCCCGCCCGAACCCGAGGATCTTCCCCCGCATGCACGAGTGGAAGGAGTCCTGGGATGCGAGCGTGCAGTTCAACTGGGTCTTCTGGGACGCGGGCCGCTCGAAGGCGGCCGTAGCCGAGGCCGCTGCCGCCGGCCGCGCGGCCGCAGAACGCCTGCGGGAGTTCGCCCGCCTGCTCGCCCTCGAGGTCCGTCAGCGCCAGCTCGACCTCGCCTCGGCCGCGGCCGCGATTGCCGCCGCCGAAGCCGGCGTCCGCAGCGCTGCCGAGGCCCGCCGTGTCGTCGGCGACCGGTACGCCTCGGGCGTGGCCACCAGCACCGAGGTGCTCGACGCGCACGTCGCCCTGCTCCAGGCCGAGCTCGACCGAACCGAGGCAATCGCCAGTGCGCGGCTCGCCGAGGCCCGCCTCGCGCGGGCGCTCGGGCGATGACGGCAGGCGGAGGGCGGAAGCGGCTTGGGGTTGGTTTGGGTTCGGATCGTGAGCGGGACTCGTGATGAACGCGATCGTCGTCCGTGACCTCACGCGCCGGTTCGGGAACTTCGTGGCCGTGGACCACGTGTCGTTCGACGTCCGCGAGGGGGAGATCTTCGGCTTCCTCGGCAGCAACGGCGCCGGCAAGTCCACCACGATCAGGATGCTGTGCGGCCTGCTGCGCCCCACCTCGGGGACCGCGACGGTCGGCGGCGCCGACGTCGGAACCGAACCCGAGCGCGTCAAGACGAGGATCGGCTACATGTCGCAGCGCTTCTCGCTGTACGAGAAGCTGACCGTGGATCAGAACATCCGCTTCTACGCCGGCCTCTACGGCATATCTGGCGAGCGCTTCGAGCGGCGCCGCGACTTCGTGCTCGAGATGGCCGGCCTGCGCGGCCGCGAAGGGATGTTCGCGCGCGACCTCCCCGGCGGGTGGCGGCAGCGCCTCGCCCTCGGCTGCGCGATCCTCCACGAGCCGCCCATCCTCTTTCTCGACGAGCCGACCGGAGGCGTGGACCCGGTGTCGCGCCGGGAGTTCTGGCGCCTGATCGACCGGCTCTCTGGCTCGGGCGTCACCGTCCTGGTGACCACCCACTACCTCGACGAGGCCGAGTACTGCCATCGAATTGCCATCATCCACGCGGGCAGGCTGGCGGTGCTCGGCTCGTCGCGCGAGCTGAAGCAGCTGTTCGCCTCGCGCCCGATCGTCGAAATCCATACCCCGCGCCCGGTCGCGGTCATGCGGGCCCTGGAAGACATGCCCGAGGTCGAGAAGAGCAGCCTGTTCGGGACGGCGGTGCACGCGGTGCTGAGCGGACCGGAGGTCGATCCGGAAGCCGTCTCGGCGTGGCTCGAACGGAACGGCCACGAGGTGTCGGCGATCGGCCTGGTTCAGCCCTCGCTCGAGGACGTGTTCCTCGACGTGGTGGAGAAGGCGGGGCGCGCATGAGGAAGGCGATAGCGGTCGGAAAGAAGGAGTTCCGCCAGATCGCGCGCGACCGGCGCACGCTCGCCATCATGCTGCTCGTGCCGGTCGGCTTCCTCCTGCTGTTCGGCTACGCGCTCAACTTCGACGTGAAGAACGTGAGCATGGCGGTGCAGGACCGGGACAACAGCTCCGAGAGCCGCGCGCTCGTCTCGGCCTTCCTGAACTCGGGCTACTTCAGGTTGGCCGGCACCGTGCGGGGCAATGAACAGCTGCACCGCCTCATGGATCGCGGCCGCGCCGCCGTCGTGCTCGTCATCCCCGAGAACACGGGGCGCGCGCTCCGCCGGGGCGAGATGGCGCCCGTCCAGGTCATCCTCGACGGCGTCGACTCGACGACGGGCGTGGCCGTTCTCGGGTACTCGCTCTCTATCGTTCGAAGCGTCTCGAACCAGCTGCTGCTCGAGCAGGGCGCGCCGGTTCCGGGCGTCCCTCCCGTGGCCGTCGAGCCGCGCGTCTGGTACAACCCCGAGCTGCGCAGCGCGCTGTTCCTGGTGCCCGGGCTGATCGGCTTCATCGGGATGATCACGGCCGCCGTCTCGACCGCGCTGTCGGTGGTGCGGGAGAAGGAGCGGGGCACGTGGGAGCAGGTGCGTATGGCCCCGATCAACACCGTCTCCTACATCGTCGGCAAGACGATCCCGTACCTCGGGGTGTCGATCGCCTCGTCGATGGGGATCATCCTGGCCGCGATGGTGCTGTTCGACCTGCCGATGCGGGGTTCGTGGCTGGCGCTCCTGCTCGCGACGACCCTGTTCCTGCTGGCGGCGCTCGGGATGGGGTTGCTCGTCTCGACGGTCGCCGAGTCGCAGCTGGTGGCGTTCCAGATCGTGCTGATCCTGGCGTTCCTGCCCACCTTCCTGCTGTCGGGCTTCATCTTCCCGATCCAGAACATGCCGGCAGTCATCCAGGCGATCACCTACATCGTGCCCGCGCGGTACTTCCTGGTGGCGCTGCGGGGGATCGTCCTGAAGGGCGTCGGGATTGGGGCGTTCTGGGTGCAGCTGGTGGCGCTGGCAGCGTTCACGACGGTAGTCCTGGGCCTGGCCTCGGCGCGGCTGGCGCGCGAGCGCGGGTAGCAGAGGCAGGGGCGACCCTCGTGGTCGCCCAGACCGGCCTCACGGCCGGCGGGAGACAAAGGCATGCAGCGGCTGCTCGTGCTGATCTGGAAGGAACTGCTCGAGCTGCGGCAGGACCCGCGGCTGCTGCCGATCGTGTTCATCGCGCCGATCCTGCAGCTGACCGTGCTCGGCTACGCGATCAGCACCGACGTCAGGAACGTGCCGACCGTCCTGGTGGACTTCGACCGGAGCACCGAGTCGCGCAGCCTGGTCGAGGCGTTCGACGCCTCGCCCTACTTCACGATCAGGCACACCGCGGGCAGCGTGGAGGAAGCGTCGCGGTGGCTCGAGACCGGCGCCGCCTGGATGGTGCTCACGGTCCCCGCCGGGTACGGGCGCGACGTCAGGGCGGGGCACCCGGCCCTCGTCCAGGTGGTGGCCGACGGGACCGACGCGAGCTCGGCCTCGCTCGCCCTCAGCTACACGAGCAACCTGGTCGCCGCCCACGCGCAGGAGATCGCGTCGGCGCGGGCGCCCGCCGGCCTGAAACCGCAGCGCGGCCTGCGCGCCGACGTGCGGATCTGGTTCAACCCCGAGCTGTCGAGCCGCCACTTCCTGATCCCGGGCGTCCTCGCGCTGCTGCTGATCGTGATGACGGTGGTGCTGGCTTCGATGGGGATCGTCCGGGAGAAGGAGCTGGGAACGCTCGAGCAGCTGAACGTGACCCCGCTCCGGCGATGGGAGCTGATCGTCGGGAAGCTGCTGCCCTACGGCCTCATCGGCATCATCGACATCTTCCTGGTGGTCGCGGTGGCCACGCTGTGGTTCGAGGTGCCGCTGCGCGGCAGCTTCCTGCTGCTGTTCCTCTTGTCGCTGCTGTTCCTGGTGAACACGCTGGGCCTCGGCCTGTTCGTCTCGACGATCTCGAACAACCAGCAGCAGGCGATGATGTCGGCCGTTTTCTTCTTCGTCGTGCCGCTGATGTACCTCTCGGGCTTCGTCTTCCCGATCGACAACATGCCCGCGGTGATCCAGCCGATCGCCTACGCCATCCCGCTGACCTACTACCTGATCATCCTGAGGGGCATTTTCCTCAAGGGGGTCGGGATCGCCACGCTGTGGCCGCAGGCGCTCGGCCTGGCCATCTGGGGCGCGACGATCCTCGCCCTGGCAACCTGGCGGTCGCGGAAGACGGCCGGCTAGCTACACCTCCAACCCCTGCAGGTCGGCAGTGCACGCCGGGCAGCGCCGCGCCTTGATCGGGATCGCGGTGGTGCACATCGGGCATTCCTTCGTGGTCGGGGCGGCGGCGGGGGCGGGCGCCCGCATCCTGTTCACCCACTTCACGAGCAGGAAGATCGCGAACGCGATGATCAGGAAGTCAATCAGCGCCTGCAGGAACAGGCCGTAGTTCAGCGTGGGTGCGCCGGCCGCCTTGGCTGCCTCGATGGTGGCATAGCCGCCGCTCGAGAGGTTGATGAAGAGGTTGCTGAAGTCGAGGCCGCCGAGCAGAAGGCCCAGCGGGGGCGTCAGGACGTCCGAGACGAGCGAGGAGACGATCTTGCCAAACGCGGCGCCGATGATGATGCCCACCGCCATGTCGAGCACGTTGCCCTTCATGGCGAATTCCTTGAATTCCTTGAGCATGGCATTCTCCTCCCTTCAACGGGGTCGCCGGTTGCGTGCGGTTCGAGGATGCCGCAGTATACGCCGGTTCGAGCGTGACGCGGGCGTTACGGGCGCAACGGTAGAGGCCTGCCGTCCACGAATACGTGGCGCACCTTCGGCTCGGCGCCGAACAGGTCGCCTTCGGTCACAACCAGGTTCGCCCGTTTCCCCTTCTCGATCGACCCGAGGCTTCCGGCCACGCCCGCCATCCGGGCGGCGTCAATCGTCAGCGCCCGGACGGCCGCCTCGGCCGGCAGTCCGGCAGCCACCGCCTTCGCCGCGTTCCGGACGAAATCAGCCGGTTCGCGCAGCCCCCTCGAGGCGAACGCGAACCTGATCTTCGCCCGGTCGAGCGCGGCGGGAACCTTGGGGGCGTTGGCCCGCTCGCGCAGCACGCGCACGGGCTCGTCGGCGTCCGGTGCGAGGCTGCGGGGCCGCACCGGGTAGTCGAGGCTGTAGATCACCGCCGCGCCGGCAGCCTTCAAATCGGCGACGACCTCGGATGCCCCGAGCCCGCCGACGATGATCGGAGACAGCTTGAACTCGCGCGCCAGGGCCAGGGCGCGTCGGATCTCGGTGGCGCTCCCGGCCTCGATCGCGACCGGCATCGACCCGGCCAGCGCGGGCTGCAAAGCCTCCAGCGCGGGCTCGTATGCCGGGGGCGGACCCGCGCCCGGCTTCCCCTGCCGCGCCGGTTCCGCCCGGTACGCAATGGCGTCGTGGAATGCCTGGCGGATGAACGCGATCGCGCCCATCAGCGAGGTGGGATAGGCGTCGAACCCCTCGCGCCCGGAATACGACAGGTGCAGGGCGACGGGAGCCTTCACCACGAACATCCCGGCCCGCTCGTTGGCGACCTGGCCGACCTGGGGCGGGTCGTCGCCGGCGGCCACGTTCACCAGGGCGCTGCGACCGCGGATCCCCGTACCCGGCGGCGTCACGAGCACCGACGTGATGCCCGCGGCGGCGAAGCGGTTGAACTCGGGCGGGTCGGCCTTCAGGAGGGAGGCCGCGTCGAGGTGCGCCCGCAGCAGCATGCGGCGCCGGGCGCGCTCGATCGCCATCCGCGTCTTCGCGTTCTGGGGTGGCGCCTCGGCAGGAGGCGCCGACAGCCCCACCGAGGTTCCCATGTCGATCAGGCCGGGGTAGACGCTCAGCCCCTTGCCGTCGATGGTGGCCGCGTCGGGCGGAACGCTCACCGAGGCGCCGACCGCCTCGATGAGGCCGTCGCGAAGCACGATCGTCCCGTTCTCGATTGCCGGGCCCGCCGCGGTGACAATGCGCGCGCCGGTGATGGCGTAGGTGCGCGGCGCCTCGGCGGCGACAGCAAGGGTGAGGACGGCGGCAGTGCCGGCCGCCAGGGCGATTCGCAGGAGGTTCCGTTTCATCGCAAGTCCCCGGGGCGTGGCCCCATTTCTCACGTCAGTCTCCATTACGAACCTGCAGGGGGCCGTTGTCGCTTCAGGTACCGCTCGTACAGCGACAGGTGCTTGTTGTCGAGATCCACCTCGCGGCCGTTGATCACCACGTGCGTGATCTCGGTGCGCACCTCGAGCGGGTCACCCCTGGCGATGAACAGGTTCGCCACCTTCCCGGGTTCCAGGCTCCCCACCTGGTCCGACACGCCGAGGATCTCGGCCGCGTCGATCGTCAGCGCCCGGAGCGCCTGCTCGCGCGGCAGCCCCCACGCCACCGAGATGGCCGCATGCCACGGCAGCTGCCGCACGTCGGTGTTGTCGGCCGTGGCAAAGGCGAACCGGACGCCTGCTCGCGCCAGCTCGCCCGCCGCCTGGTAGCTGAACGCGTGGAACTGGTCCTCTCGCGGGGGCAGCTGCAGCACCGGGCCCAGGATGACCGGGATGCCCTTCTCCTTCAGCAGCGGCGCAGCCAGCGCGGCCTCGGGCCCCGACGCGATCACGATCCGCACGTTCGCGCGCTCCGCGAACGCCGCGGCGTCGCGAATGGCCGGTTCGCCCAGGGCGCTGGTGAACAGCGGGATCCGCCGCTGTACCACCGGCACCAGCGCCTCAAGCACCCAGTCGCGTTCGCGCCCCTCCCCTGCCGCGGCGTACGCGCGTGCCTGGTCGAAGAGCCGCAACAGGTCGTCGAGCTTCGCGTCCCGCTCCTTGCGCAGCTCCTCGTAAGTGCGCTCGGGGGCGCGCGGCGCGCCGTACGACCCGCGCCTTCCTCCGACACCGGGAAACTGGAAGCTGATGCCCGCGATCGGCTTCAGCGCGCTCTCCTCCCAGGTCCAACCGTCGAGGTTCATCACCGGCACCTGGCCTCCGAGCAGCCCGCCGCCCGGGAACACTCCCACCGTCGTCACCCCGTTGGCCCGGGCGACGGGAATGGCCTCGCTGTCGTTGTGATAGGCGACCACCGTCCGCAGCTGCGGGTTGTAGTCGAGCATCTCGGAGGTGTCCTCGTACCCCCGGGCGCCCGGCTCCGCCAGGCCCAGCGTCGTCCGGGCGTCGATCCAGCCCGGGTACACCTCGGCCCCGGCCGCGTCGATCACCTTCGCCCCCGCCGGAACGGCTACCGATTCGCCCAGCGCCTCGATGCGGCCGTCACGGATGACGATGGTCCCGCGTTCAATCGTGGCTCGGGTCACCGGTACGATCTTCGCGTTGGTGATGACCAGCGTCCCCTTGGCCGGGTACCCGGCCGTCATCTTCGGCGCCAGCCGTGCCAGGTCACCCTCGTCTGGCACTGCGGCTGGCGGCCTGATTGACGCCAGCCCGCCGGCGCCGCCGCCCGGCGCCGCGGCCGCCTCACCCCTGCCCCGCTCATGCTCGCGCGCATCGCCCTTGCGAGCCTGGGCCCTGGCACCCTTGGCCGGCTCGCCCTCGCCCGCTTTGGCGCCTCCGTTCCCCTTGCCCTCGGCGGCGACCAGCTCCGCCTTCTCCCTCGAGAGCGCCTCGATGCGCGCGAGGTCGGCGTGGCGTTCGTAGTACAGCGTTCCGTCTATGTAGGTCCGCTCGACGATCGCGTACGAGCTGAGCGGGTGATGCGACCAGAGCACGAGGTCAGCGTCCTTGCCCACCTCGATCGAGCCGACGCGCCGGTCGATCCTCAGCTGCCGGGCCGGGTTGATCGTGACCAGCGCGAGGGCTTCCTCCTCGGTCAGCCCGCCCCACTTCATCATCTTGGCGGCCTCGGTGTTGAGGCGCCGCGCGTGCTCGGCGCTGTCGGAGTTGATCGACACCACGACGCCCGCGCGCATCAGCAGCGCCGCGTTGTACGGGATGGCGTCGATCGCCTCGATCTTGTATCCCCACCAGTCGGCAAAGGTGCCGACGCCCGCGCCGTGCGCCGCCAGCTCGGGCGCGATCTTGTAGCCCTCGAGGCCGTGCTCGAAGGTTGCCACCTTGAAGCCGAACTCTTCGGCCAGGCGCAATATCATCAGCATCTCGTCGGCGCGGTACGCGTGCACGTGCGCCAGGCGCCGCCCCTCGAGCACCTCGACCAGCGGTTCGAGCTGCAAGTCGCGGCGGGGGGCGATGCCGGCATCGCCGGCCTTCGATCGCCGCTCGTACTCCCGCCAGGCACGCTGGTAGGCCTTCGCACGCGTGAACGCGTCGCGGATCACGAACTCGACACCCGGGCGGCTCGTCGGGTACCGGCGGGGCCCGGTCTGCCCGAACTGCCGCATGTCCTTCGGGTTCTCGCCCAGGGCGAACTTCAGCCCCGGCAGCGCCCCGTCGAACACCAGGTCCTCGGCCCGCGGCTTGCCCCACCGCAGCTTGATGACGGTGTTGGTGCCGCCGATCGGGTTCGCGCTGCCGTGGAACACGCTCGCGACGGTGAGGCCGCCCGCCAGGTCGCGGTAGATGTCAACGTCGTTCGGGTTGAGCACGTCCATCACGTTGGTCATCGAGCTGACCGTCGTTCCCCCCTCGTTGGTGGAGTCGGACGCAATGTGGGAGTGCTCGTCGATGATGCCCGGGCTGAGGAACCGCCCGGTGGCGTCCACCACCTCGGCCCCGGGCGGAATCGGGACGTTCGCGCCGACGGCGACGATCTTTCCGTCGCGAACGACGACCGTGCCGTTGGGGATCGTGCCCTTGGTGACCGTGAGCACGGTGGCGCCCTTGATGGCGATCTCGCGGCCCTGCCCGGCGGACGGGACGGCCGCCGCGAGAATCGACACGAGCACCATCGCACCGAGAGTGCAGCGAAGCATGGCCTGCCTCCGAGGGTGGGGTCGGGGTCGTGCGGGGGACGCCGAAGCGTGAGAAGTATAGTGCAGGACGGGAGTCCGACGCGCCGGGAGCGTGTCCGAAGGGCGGACACGCTCCTCACGCCACGCCAGGCGGTCTAGAAGCGGAAGGCGAGACCGCCGGTCACCTGCCAGAAGTCGAAGTCGCCGAAGTCCAGGTCGAAACCGGGCTCGTCATCGTCCGAGACGCT
>JARKSS010000222.1 GCA_029974175.1 Vicinamibacterales bacterium | reverse complement strand
GCGCGAGATGCGCTTCCTGCTCTTCGGGCTGCGGCCGCTGATCCTGCAGGACGAGGGGCTCGTCGAGGCCCTGCGGGCAAGGCTGGCGGCGGTCGAGGGGCGGGTTGGCATCGCGGTTCAACTCGAGTCGGACCTCCCAGGACGGCTGCCGGCCGCCATCGAGGAGGCGCTCTACGGCATCGCGCGCGAGGCCCTCAACAACAGCCTCCGCCACGCCCACGCGACCCGAGTCTGGGTGGCCCTCCGGCCGGAGGGCCACTGCGTCACCCTCGAGGTGGGGGACAACGGCGTTGGCTTCGACGTGGAGACGGGCCAGGCGCGGGGTGGCCTCGGCCTCGACGGCATGCGCGAGCGGGCGCGCCGGTCGTCGGGGTCGATCGAGGTTCAGAGCCGGCCCGGGCAGGGAACCCTCGTGCGGGTCCGGGTGCCGGTCGTGGAGGCCGACGGGCGGGCATTATGAAGGGCCAGAGCAGCGCGGGCGGCCGCTCGCCCCGGGCCGGGTCGAGGGGCACCGCCGAGATCACGGTCCTCGTCGTGGACGACCACACGGTCGTGCGGCGCGGCCTGGTCGCGCTGCTCGCCACCGAGCCGGGCATCCGCGTCGTCGGCGAGGCTGGCAACGGCCTCGAGGCGGTGGAGCGGGCCGAGGCGCTTCGCCCGCAGGTCGTGCTGATGGACCTCGTGATGCCCGAGATGGACGGCGTCGAGGCCACCAGCCGCATCCTCGCCCGGCATCCCGACATCCAGGTGCTCGTCCTCACCAGCTTCGGCAGCGACGCCAAGCTGTTCCCCGCGGTGCGCGCCGGGGCGGTGGGCTATCTGCTGAAGGACACGACCCCCGAGGAGCTGGTCCGCGCGATCCGCCGCACGGCCGCCGGTGAGTCGCCGCTCAACCCGGGAGTGGCCCGCCGCCTGCTGCGCGAGCTGGCGCACGAGGCGGAGCGCGAAATGCCGCAGGGCGAGGCGCTGTCTCCGCGCGAAACCGAGGTGCTGCGCCTGCTGGCGCGCGGCCTCGGCAACCTAGCCATCGGCGAGCGCCTGTTCATCAGCGAGGCGACCGTCCGCACGCACGTGAGCAGCATCCTCGCCAAGCTCGGCGTCGCCAACCGCACCCAGGCCGCCCTCTACGCCCTGCGCCAGGGGCTCGCGTCCATCGACGAGATCGACGTCTGACGGACGTTTCGAACACAAAGAACACAAAGGACACGAAGATCACAAAAGAGGACCTGGGCGGCGGTCTTACAAGTGGACACCGAGCCGGTCTTCGGCGGCCGCCCCTCGATGTTGCTCGGGGCGACCGGGTGGTGGGCCCGCGAGATGCCCGCAAACAAGCGGTCGCCCTGCTGTTGCCGCTCACAGGCGGGAGGCCTTGCCACTGCTCGCAGGCGCTTGCCTGCAAGCGTCTCGCGGGTCCACCACCGCGTCGGCCGCCCTTCGCCAAACGCTCGCTTCGCTCGCTTCTCCGGGTGGCCGACCGCCCGAAGACCGGCAAATGTCGAGACACACCTCCCGCCGGCTTGGGGTCGTTGGAAGACGCGCACCACGCCCGTCTTCGTGTTCTCTGTGCCCTTTGTGGTTGATCCCGTCGCTCAGCGCGGCGGGGGCTCGGTGCCGGTTGCCCGGCGGTAGATCTCCTGGACCGCTGCAAAGGTGTCGGCCTCGGAGGCAGGCTTGTCAGGCCGGTAGCGCTTGACGCGCGCGAACCGCAGCGCCAGCCGGCCGGGGTACTGCGGGCTCACCTGCACGTCGTTGAATGCGATTTCCACCACCAGTTCCGGGCGCACGTACACGGTGTAGCGATCGCGGCCAGTCTCGAGTTCGAGCAGGCGGGTGGTCTCCCACTCGAGCATTTGGTCGGTCAGCCCCTTGAACGTCTTCCCCAGCATCACGAAGCCGCCCCGCTCGGTGTCGCGCGCACCGAGGTGAAGGTTGCTCAGCCAGCCCTGGCGCCGCCCGCTGCCCCACTCGGCCGCCAGGACCACGAGGTCGAGCGTGTGCGCCGGCTTCACCTTCAGCCACGCGCTCCCGCGGCTGCCCGCGGCATAGGGTGCGGCACGCGACTTGGCCATGATTCCTTCGTGCCCGTTCGCCATCGCCTCCTCGAGAAACGCGGCGGCCCGGGCCGCGTCGCCCGTCTCGACGTGCGGCACGACGAGTGCCGGGGTCAGTCGCACCAGCTCGTCGAAACGGCGCGCCTGCGGCTCGTCGATGAGGGGGGCACCGTCCACCGCCAGCAGATCGAAGAAGAACGGCATCAGCGGCAGCTCCCGGCGCAGCCGTTCCACCTCGAGCTTCCGCCCGAACCGCTGCATCGTCACCTGGAAGGGGAGGGGCCGGCCGCTCGCCTGCAGGGCAATCACCTCGCCGTCGGCGATCAGCTCGCGCGCCGGGATCCGTCGCACCGCCTCGACCACCTCGGGAACCGCGTCGGTCACTTCCCGCAGGTGCCGGGAATACACGCGGACTTCGTTGCCAGACTTGTGCGCCTGGATGCGGGCGCCGTCGAGCTTGTATTCCAGTGCCGCCTCGCCAAGCTCCGCGATGGCTGCCTCGATGTCCTCGCCCGGCTCAGCCAGCATCGGCTTCACCGGCTGAAAGATCTGAACGATGAACCGGGAGAGAGCCGCCTCGCCGCCGGTCAGCGCCGCCTGCGCGACCGGGGCCAGTTCGCCGGCCGCCATCGCCGCGCGGCGCACCGCCGCCGCGGATACGTGTGCCGCCTTGGCCACCGCCTCGAGCATGACGCCTTCGAGCGCTCCTTGGCGAAGGTCGCCGTAGAGCAGGCGAGTCAGGAACGCCTGCTCGTCCTCGGTTGCGCGTGCCAGGAGGTCCCGAAGGAACGCCGCCCTGGCCGCCCCCGACCCGGGCCCGGCTACCGCTGCGATGCGGCCGAACGCCTCGTCCACCTCGAGCAGCGACAGCGTCGGGTGCGGCGCCGGATGCTCGGGCCGCGACGAGCTGATGAGCGCGTGGCCGATGCCGATGCGCCCCTGCGGCAGCACGCCGGTCAGGTACGCGAGGGCAATTGGAACTTCCGCCGGCGACAGCCGTGCGAGAAAGGCGGCAAGGATGGCAACCTTCTCGAGCCGCCGCGGGGTTTCCGCCACGCGGGCCGAAACGAGCGCCACCTCCTCGAGCTGCATGGCAGCAAGAGTAGAACGGAAGACGGGCGGCCGGGAATGCGGACCGGGGAAGGCCGGAGTCGGACAACGGACATACCGGAATCGGAGGGGTTTTGCGCGAGCGGGAGGAAACCCCGAGGGTGGCGCTTTTCGTCTCAGAAGGCAGACGGCGTCGCGGCCCCCGAGACACCCTTGATTCAGCCGGTTTTTCAGTGAGGCTTCCTGGTGTTCTCTTCCTCCTTGGCAAGCGCCCTCGTTCGTGACGTCCGGTTCGGCGCCCGGCAGCTTCGCCGGTCACCCGGGTTTTTCGCGGCGGCGACACTCACTCTGGCGCTCGGGATCGGCGCCAACACCGCCATGTTCGGCGTGGTGCACGGCGTCCTGCTCAAGCCGCTGCCGTTTGCGGAGCCGGACCGCCTGGTCAGCATCTGGAGCCGGGCACCGGGCGTTGGCTGGGACCGCGTCGTGCTTGCCCCGGCGCAGTACTTCACCTACCGCGAGGACTCGCGGGTGTTCGAGGACGTGGCCGTCTGGAGCCATGCGTCGGTCACGGTCACCGGGCTCGGCGAGCCCGAGCGCGTCCGCGCCCTGGCCGTCACCGAGGGCTTTCTTTCGATCCTGAAGGTCGAACCGGCGCTCGGGCGGGGCTTCGACTCTGAGGACGGCCTTCCCGGCGCGCCGCGCCGGGCGATCGTGACGCATGGCTACTGGCAGCGCCTCGGTGCCACGCGCGCGCTCGCCAGCCTGCGTCTCGCGATCAACGGCGAGCCGTACGAGGTGATTGGCGTGCTGCCGGCCGGCTTCCGCTTCCTCGAGACCACGGCCGAGATGCTGGTGCCGCTCCGCTTCAACCGGGCGGCGACGACGATCCAGGACTTCAGCTACCGCGGGCTCGCGCGGCTGAAGCCGGGTGCCACGCTCGAGCAGGCCCAGGCCGACGTTGCGCGAATGCTGCCGCTCGTGGCCGAGAAGTTCCCTCCCTCACCCGCGCTCGGCACCGCCTGGTACCGCAGCGCGCGCATGGCGCCGGACGTGCGGCGGCTCTCGGCCGAAGCCTCCGGCGAGCTTGGCGAGGTGCTGTGGGTGCTGATGGGGATGATCGGCCTCGTACTGCTCATCGCTTGCGCGAACGTCGCCAACCTGTTTCTCGTCCGGGCCGAGGGCCGCCGGCAGGAGCTGGCGGTGCGCGCCGCGCTCGGGGCCGGGCGCGTCAGCCTGTCGCGCACGCTGCTCTCCGAGAGCCTTCTGCTGGGCCTGGCGGGCGGCGTGGTGGGCACGTTGCTGGCAGCGGGCGCCGTGCGCCTCGTTCGGTTCACGGCGCCGAACGCGCTGCCGCGGGTGAGCGACATCGGCCTCGACCCGGTCGTGCTGCTCTTCGCGGCCGGCTTGTCGGTGCCGGCCGGCCTGCTGTTCGGCACCGTGCCGGTGGTGAAGTTCGCGTCGCCGCGCCTTTCGGCGCTCAAGGACGGCGGCCGGGCCGCCAGCGACGCCCGCAATCGCCACCGCACGCGAAGCGCCCTGGTCGTGTCGGAGGTCGCGCTGGCGCTGGTGCTGCTGGTCTCGGCAGGCCTGATGATCCGCACCTTCCAGGCGCTGCGGGCCGTTGACCCCGGGTTCCGCCAGCCCTCGGCGTTGATGACGGTCACGCTGTCGCTCTCCGGCGTCGCCGACGCCGAGCGTGTCGGCCGGCGGCACGAAGAGCTGGTGCGGCGGCTCGAGCAGGTGCCCGGCGTGCAGTCGATCGGTCTCACCTCGTCGTTGCCGCTCGATCCGCAGGGCATGAGCAACCCGCTGCTGGTCGAAGACTTTCCGCGCGAGGACGGGGCGGCGCCCTCGCGCCGCGCGTCGCGGATGAACCCCCTGGCGGCACTCCGCGCGGACTGACCACGAAGACGACGGATCAAACCACAAAGCACAAAGAGCGCAAAGGAGAGAGCAGAGGGGCTGCGCCGGTCTTCGGGCGTCGGCCCCTCCGTGTCACCCTGGGCCGACCCACGGCGAGGCGTGAGGGCGCGGCGTTCGCAAGCAACCGGGCGGGGAGAGCTTGGTTGCGAACGCCGCGCCCTCACGCCTCGCCAGGCCGCGAAGCGGCCGCCGAAGACCGGCATCCTCGTCCGGATTTCCGGTCGTTCTTTGCGTTCTTTGTGTCCTTTGTGGTTTCTTGATCGGGCTGGCTGCCTCCAGGGCTGGGTCCGTCGCACGGGGGCGTCGGCCAGCGTGCGAGGCTTCCCTCGGGCCTGAGGTACAGCACGATGCCCGAGACCGCGGCCACCAGGAACGACGCGGCAAGCGAACAGGTGACGAAGCTTCGCCACCGGAAGGAAGCGGCCGGCAAGGACATGGGTGCGACCTTTCGTCGGCTGCGGCATCGCGGGGGGCGGGCGGGCCGATGGCCCATTGTATCCGTGAACGACAATGGACCCGTGGGGCCCACCGCGGACACCCGGCCGCCGTGCCAACTCCAGCAGGCGTTCTCGACGACCGTGCTCGGCCCCGGCAACTGGGTGCGGTGCGCGACGGCCGGCAGCTCCGTTCCCTGGTTGCGCGAGATCAGCAAGGCGATCGCGAGGTACCCATGCTCGTCAACATCCTGCTCGTCCTGGGTCTGATCCTTCTCAACGGCGCCTTCGCGCTGTCGGAGCTGGCCATTGTCAGCTCGAGGCGCCTGCGGCTGGCGCAGCTGGCCGAGACGGGCAACGCCGGCGCCACGCGGGCCCTTGCGCTGGTTGCCGAGCCCACCCGCTTCCTGTCGAGCGTCCAGGTGGGCATCACGATGATCGGGATCCTCAGCGGCGCCATCGGCGAGGCGACGATTGCCGCCTCGCTCGGCGCGTACCTCGGGCAGTTCGAACCGCTGGCTTCCTACGCCCGGCCCCTCGCGCTGGCCGTCGTCGTCGCCGCGCTCACCTTCACCTCCCTCATCCTCGGCGAGCTGGTGCCGAAGCGGCTCGCACTGACCAATCCCGAACGGATTGCCTCCATCATCGCCCGGCCGATGCAGTTGGTTGCCACTGCCGGCAGGCCCATCGTGTACGTGCTGAGCGCCACCACCGACGCGATCGTGCGGCTGCTCGGCGCCCCCAGGGTGGGGCGGGGGTCGATCACGATGGAGGAAATCCGGATGCTGATCGCCCAGGGCACCGAAGAAGGGGTGCTCGAGCCCGGCGAGCGCGAGATGGTCACCAACGTCCTGAACCTCGACGAGCGGCGGATCGGCGCCGTGCTGACGCCAAGGTCCGAGCTGGTGTACCTCGACGTGCAGGATCCGATCGACAAGAACCTCGAGAAGCTGCGCGCCCACCCGCATGCCGTGCTGCCGCTCTGCGACGGGGGGCTGCAGCGCGTCCTCGGCTTCGTGCGCGCAACGCGCGTGCTCGAGGCGATCCTCGGCGAGGGGATCCGCGACCTGCGCGCCATGGCCGAGCCGGCGGCGTTCGTGCCCGAGACCGCCTCGCTGATGACGCTGCTCGAGCAGTTCAAGCGAATCCGCCTGCCCGCGGCCCTCGTCGTGGACGAGTTCGGCGACGTGCAGGGGATCGTGAGCTTCTCCGACGTCATGGCGACGATCGTGGGCGACGTTGCCACGGCCGAGGACGAAGAGCAGCTGGTCATCAGGCGCGAGGACGGCAGCTGGCTCATCGACGCAAGCCTCGACCTCGAGAGCGCCACGCGGGCGCTTGGCGACGACTCGTTCGTGCACGAGGAAGACCGCTCGCTCTACAACACCCTCGGCGGCTTGGCGATGCTCGTGCTCGAGCGGGTGCCGCGCACCGGCGACGTGTTCGAGCGCGGCCGCTTCCGCTTCGAGGTCGTGGACATGGACGGCAACCGCGTGGACCGCCTGCTCGTCACGCCGCTGAGGCAGGAGTCATGAGAGCCGCGACGCCGAGCCGGCTCGGCCGTCGGCCATGACGTGCACAGGGTTGCCTCGGCATTCTCCTTGCGTCCTCCCGCGGCGAAGGAGGACTGTGCGATGAAGGTGATGAGCGCGGTGGCCCTGGCCGTGGTACTGGCGACGTCGGCATGCGCGAGCATGGGCGGCGGACGAGAGGGGGCGGTTGGGACGACCGGGACCGCGACGACGCCGTCCGGCCCCGTCCAGGTCAGCGGTAGCGAGGAGGGCGTCGTCCCCGTCGGACAGGAGCTCGACGTGCGCCTGCAGGAGGCGCTGAGCTCGGCCACCGCGACGGTCGAGCAACGATTCCAGTCGACTACCGTCGTGGATCTGAAGCGGGGCGAGAAGGTGCTGGTGCCGGCGGGGGCGACGGTCCGCGGGTTCGTCAGCTCGGTTCAGCCGGCCGGCCGGCTCGACCGGAGCGGCAGCCTCACGCTCTCCTTCGATCAGGTCGTCGTCAACGGCCGTGAGCACCCGATCAAGGCGCTGGCGACTCAGGTGTTCCAGAGCGGCGGCATCCGCGAGGAGGGGGGGAAGGTTGGTACCGCGGGCGCGGTCGGCGCCATCGTCGGCGGGATCCTTGGCGGCCTGAAAGGCGCGCTGCTCGGGGCGGTGGTCGGGGGTGGCGGCGTGATCGCCGCGACCGAAGGGACGGACGTCCAGCTGCCGGCCGGCGCGATCATCCGCATCCGTCTCGACACCCCGCTCCGGATCCAGTAGCGCCGGCCTCCAGTGGGGCAGGCGTCTCGCCTGTCTCTGTCGCAACTCGCAGTGGGACAGGCGTCCTGGCCTGTCCCTCCTACCCCACACCAGTTCGAACCCGGCACCGTCCTACCCCTCCCGCCTTGTGCGTGATGGGCTTCTTGTGCGCGATGGGCTTCGGACCAGACACAAGTAGAATCAATCCTACTGAGATGCCCGCTTCCGCTGATTCCTCGCGTGCGGGGCGCGCGCGCCTCGTGCGTTGGCCCGCTCCCGAGCGCATACGTCGGCACGAAGACGCCCTGCTGCTGGTCGTGACGCTGCTGGTCGGCGCCGGGGTCGGGTTGGTCGTCGTGGCTTTCATCGTGGTGACCGAGCGGCTCGGCTCGCAGCTCTACCCGGCCGAGGCAGCGGCGTGGCGGCGGCTGGTCGTACCGGTGCAGGGCGCAGTGATCAGCGGGTGGCTCCTGGTCCGGTTCTTCCCCGTGGCGCGCGGCAGCGGCATTCCGCAGACGAAGGCGACGCTGGTGCTGC
>JARKSS010000212.1 GCA_029974175.1 Vicinamibacterales bacterium | reverse complement strand
GGCCTCAACCCGCTGCTCCAGAACCCCTACATGGTCATCCACCCGCCGGCGCTCTACGTCGGCTTCGTGGGGATGACGATTCCCTTCGCCTTCGGCATGGCCGCGCTCATCACGGGCCACCTCGACGATTCGTGGCTCCGGGCGGTTCGCCGCTGGACCATGGTGAGCTGGCTCTTCCTGTCGTTCGGCCTGACGCTCGGCATGATCTGGGCGTACGAGGTGCTGGGTTGGGGCGGCTACTGGGGATGGGACCCGGTCGAGAACGCGGGCCTGTTGCCGTGGCTGACGGCCACCGCTTTCCTGCACTCGGTGATGGTGCAGGAGCGGCGCGGGATGCTGAAGGTCTGGAACGTGACGCTGGTCATCCTCACGTTCTTCCTGACGATCTTCGGCACCTTCATGACCCGCTCGGGCGTCGTCCAGTCGGTGCACGCCTTCGGCGAGGACCGCGAGCTGGCCATGATGTTCACCGTGTTCATGGCCGCGATCCTCGCTGTCAGCTTCGGCTATCTCATCTACCGCCTGCCCGCCCTGCGCGCGCGCCACGAACTCGACTCCTGGGTGTCGCGCGAGGCGGCGTTCCTGGTGAACAACTGGGTGCTGCTGTTCGCGGCGTTGTTCGTGCTGTTCGCCACAATGTTCCCGACGATCAGCGAGGCGTTCACCGGCGAGCGGCTGACGGTCGGGCCGCCGTTCTTCAACAAGTGGATGCTGCCGATCGGGTTGATCCTCCTGTTCCTGACCGGCGTCGGGCCGCTGCTGGCATGGCGGAAATCGACGCTCGCCAACCTGCGCGACCAGTTCCTGTGGACGGTGCTCGGCTTCGCGGTCGTGGCGGGCGGGCTCGTGGCGCTCGGCATCCCGTTCTGGCCGGCCGGCTTGTGCTTCGCCCTCTGCGCGTTCGTCGCGGTGACCATCGTGCAGGAATTCGTGCGCGGCGCGGGGGTCAGGCGCCAGGCGACCGGCACCGACTACCTGACGGCCATGATCGGCCTGGTGGCCCGATCGAAGCGGCGATACGGCGGCTACATCGTCCACCTCGGCATCGTGCTGATGTTCGTCGGGTTCGCCGGCGAGGCGTTCAAGGTGGACGAGCAGGTGCTGCTGAAGCCGGGCGAGCAGTCGCAGGTCGGCAAGTACGTCGTGCGCAACGACGGCGTGCGTGTGACCGACGACGGGCAGAAGCAGATGATCACGGCGCACGTCGCGGTGCTGCGCGACGGCAAGGAGATCGACAAGGCGTACCCGGGGCGGTGGTACTACCGGAAACACGAACAGGAGCCGGTGAGCCAGGTGGCCATCCGACGCGGTGTGGCCGAGGACCTCTACCTCGTCCTGCCGGGCTTCGACCTGGAGACGCAGTCGGCCACGCTGCAGGTCGTCATCAACCCGCTCGTGAACTGGATCTGGGTCGGCTTCGGCATCCTGGCCTTCGGGACGATGATTGCCCTGCTGCCTGAGCAGGTCTTTGCGTTCGCGTCGGCGAGGGCGCCCGCCGCGGCCGGCACGAGCCTGCTGCTGGTCGCGCTGGTGGCCGCGCCGGGTCCTGCCGCGGCGCAGCATGTCGAGGACCCCGCGTTCCGGCCGGTGGTGCCGAAAACCGCGCTCGAGAAGGACCTGCAGCGGTCGTTGATCTGCATGTGCGGCACGTGCGGCCGCCAGCTGGTGGGGGAGTGCACCTGCGGGTACGCGGCCGAGATGCGCGCCGAGATCGCCAACCTCGTGCGGATGGGGCTGACGCGCGAGCAGGTGCTCGACTACTACGTCAAGAAGTACGGCAGCCAGGAACCGCTGGCCATGCCGATCGACAGCGGGTTCAACCGCCTGGCCTGGCTGCTGCCCTACGTGCTCGGTGCCGCCGGCCTGAGCGGGGTCGGCGTGGCGGCCGCGAAATGGTCGCGCCGCGTGCCGGCCGCAGCCCCGGAAGCCCCGCGCGCCGCCGTGCCGGCCGATCCCCAACTGGAGCAGCGCCTGGACGATGAACTCCGAGACCTCGACTGACCGGGCGGACGCCGACCGCATCCGCGGCTTCCAGCCGTGGCACCTCTTTCTCGTCGGGTCACTCCTGGCGGCGTCGGCGGCGACGCTTGCCGCAAGGGGCACCACGCCGGCAAACGTCATCTTCATCTGCCTGACGGTGTTCGGCGCCGGATGGTCGGCGTACTTGCTGTACCGGGCCTTCCGCCCCCTCGTCGAAGAGCACGCCGAAGAGGCGCCCGAGATGCTGGGCGGGCGCACGCGCGCCGCCCTCGAACGCGAGAAGACGCTGACCCTCCGCGCGATCAAGGAGCTGGAGTTCGACCGGGCCATGGGCAAGGTTTCGGAGGCCGACTACCAGGAGATGACCGCGAGGCTGCGGGGACGTGCCGTCCGCCTGATGCGGCAGCTCGACGAGGGCCAGAGCGTCTACCGCCAGCTGATCGAGAAGGAGCTGGCGTCCCGCCGGTCCGCTGCCGACGTGCCACGCAAGAATGCGGGCGCGGCCGGGGCGCTGGTGCTGGCCGTGGCGTTCGCCTTGGCTGGCGGGCCCTCGAGCGCGGCCGCCCAGATGGCTGGCGCCGGCGGGTCGGGGATGCCCGACCCGCGAGCCATGTCCGGCATCCCGCTCCCGTCGACTGATGCGCCGGCCGGGACGGTCACGGTGCGGCTGGTTCGCGCCAGCCTGGCCAACCCGATTCGCCAGCATCCCGTCCAGTTCGTCCTCGGAGGGGGCCGCTCGCAGACCGTCAGCACGGACGAGAACGGCCGGGCCACGCTTTCCGGCGCAACACCCGGTTCGGTGGTGCGGGCCGTCACGGTGGTGGACGGCGAGCGGCTCGAGTCGCAGGACTTCGAGATTCCCTCGAATGCCGGCGTCATCCTGCTGCTGACGGCGAGCGACACGGGCACAGGGGGCCAGGCGGCGGCCGACGCCGTTGCCGGTTCCGTCGTCCTGTCGGGCCAGTCGCGGATTGTCCTCGAGTTCCAAAACGATGCGCTGCAAGTGTTCTACCTTTTCGACATCCTGAATCGGGCGGCGGCCCCGGTGAAGGTGGACGCGCCGCTCGTCTTCGAGATGCCCGAGGGGGCGCAGAACACGACCGTGCTCGAGGGGTCGTCACCGCAGGCGACGGCCAGCGGGCGGCGCGTGGTGGTCCATGGGCCCTTCGCGCCCGGGACGACGTCGGTACAGATGGCGAGCACCATGCCGCCGGGCGCCGAGGCCCGGATCCGGTTGCGCCTGCCGGCCGCCCTCGACGGCGTCCTGGTGATTGCCGAGACGGTCGGAGGGATGGTGCTGCAGTCGGCGCAGCTGCACGAGATGCGGGAGTCGATGGACGGCGGACGTCGCCTGCTCGTCGCGCGAGGTCCCGCGCTGAAGGCTGGTGAGATCCTCGCGCTCGATCTCTCGGGCCTGCCGCACCACCCGACCTGGCCTCGCAACCTGGCACTCGCGCTGGCGCTCGGCCTGTTGGGGGCCGGCGCCTGGGGGGCGACGCGGACCTCGGCCGGCGCCGCGGCGGCGCGCGCGCGCCAACAGCTCGAGGCCCGCCGGGCGAAGCTGCTCGACCAGGTGGCGCGCCTCGACGAGAGCCACCGGCGCGGGAAGGTGACCGGCGACGAGTACGGCGAGCGCCGCGAGGCGCTCTTGGCGGAGCTGGAGCGGGTGTACGGAGAGCTGGACGTCGAGACCGCCCCCGACCGGGAAGCCACCGCGTGAAGGTTGACTTCGAGGACGTCGCGGTTCGCGAGCTGTCGCGGCACTACGGCCGGCGGCGTGCCCTGTCGCGCGTGTCGCTGACCTGCCGCGCCGGGGAGGTGCTCGGCCTGCTCGGGCCGAACGGGGCCGGCAAGTCAACGCTGCTCGCGATCCTCGCGACGCTGCTCGCCCCTTCGGCGGGGGACGTGCGCTACGGTGACCTCGATCTCCGCGACGCCGGCCCCGCCCTGCGCGCCCGCATCGGGTTCCTGTCGCACGACCTGCACCTCTACCCCGAGCTGACGGCCCGAGAGAACCTGCGCTTCTTCGGCCAACTCTACGGTCTCGACCGGGTCGAGGCGCGCGTTCGTGAAGCGCTGGAGCATGCCGGCCTCTCGCAGCGAGGCGACGACCCGGTGTCGGGGTTCTCGCGGGGGATGCGCCAGCGCCTCGCGCTCGAACGCGCCTTGCTGCACGAGCCGCGGCTGCTGCTGCTCGACGAGCCGTTCACGGGCCTCGACGACGCCTCGGTCGGCGCGCTGGTCACGCGGCTCAGGGCGCTGCGCGCGGCAGGGCGGATCATCGTCGTCGTGACACACGACCTCGACGTGGCCGAGGCGCTGCTCGATCGGCTGGCCGTCTTGAAGGACGGCCGGCTCGTTGCTCTCGAGAACGCGAGCGGCCGGATCAGGGAGCATTACCGGGCGTTCGTCGTGAGTCGCACGTCGTGAGCCTCGAGCCCTGAGCTCTGAGCCTGTCCTATGTTCTTCCGCGTTGCGTGGCTCGTGATGCGCAAGGACCTCACTGTCGAGGTGAGAAGCCGGGAGATCCTGTACACGACGGCGTTCTTCGCGGTCGCGTGCGTGCTCGTGTTCTCCTTCGCGCTGGTGAAGGAGGGGCGGCCCCTCGAGGATGCCGCGGCCGGGATCCTGTGGATTGCCGTGGCGTTCGCCGGCACGCTGGCGCTCGGCCGCACCTTCGAGCGCGAGCGTCACTCCGAGACGCTGCGCGCGCTGATGCTGGCACCCTCGCCGCGGGCGGCGGTGTACGTTGGCAAGCTGCTCGGCATCGTGCTGCTGCTGCTCGTCGTCGAGGCCGCGCTGGTCCCGCTGATCGGGCTGTTGTTCAACGTGCCGATCCTGGCGCGGCCGCTGCTGCTCGCCGGGTTGCTGGCCGCCGGGACGGTGGGGTTTGCCGCGGTGGGCACGCTGTTTGCCGCGATGCTGGTGCGGGCGCGCAGCCGCGACGTGCTGCTGCCCGTGCTGCTGTACCCGATCACCATCCCGGTGGTGATCGGCGGTGTGCGCGGCACTGCCGCGCTGTTCGAGCTGCCGCCCTCGAGCGAGATGGCAGGCATGTGGATGGCGCTGCTGCTGTTCTTCGACGTGGTGTTCGTGACGCTGTCGCTCTGGACCTTCGAGCCGCTGATGACCGAGTGACCCCGATGAACCGCTCCTACCCGTTCCTCGTGCTGGCCGCGGTTGGCCTCTTCGCCACGGCGCCGGTCCTCATCGACCTCGCGCCGTACGAGTCGACCATGGGGCTAGTGCAGAAGATCTTCTACTACCACGTCCCCTCGGCGATGGTGATGTTCCTCTCGGCGCTCGTCTGCGGCGTCGCAAGCGCCCTTTACCTGTTCAGGAAGAACACGGCCGCCGATCGCTGGGCCTCGTCCGCGGCCGAGCTGACCGTGGTGTTCGGCCTCATCGTGCTGGTCACCGGGCCGCTGTGGGCGCGGAAGGCGTGGGGCGTCTGGTGGCAGTGGGACGCCCGCCTCACCTCGACGCTGCTGATGTGGATGATCTTCGCGGCCTACCTGCTGGTACGCCGATTCGGCGGTCCGGGTGCCGAGAAGCTCGCGGCGGCGATGGCGGTCTTCGGTATGGCCAACGTGCCGTTCGTCTACGTCTCGGTCAACATCTGGCGGACGATTCACCCGACAACCCGCGTGGTCCCGACGCTTGCGCCCGGCATGCGCGGCGTCTTCTGGTTCGCAGTCCTCGCGTTCATGGTGCTCCTCGCCCTGTTGCTGCCGCTCCGTGCGCGCCTCGGGGCGAGGCGAGAGGAGCTGGAGGAGTTGTACCTGATGGGGGATGAGGGGGAGTGAAGGAGTGTCAGGAGGTGCGTGAGGAGGTGCTGGTGCAGGGGTGCTGAAGGTGCCGAGGGTGCGGTGCGGGGTGTGCTGAAGGTGCTGAAGGTGCGAGCGCGTGGCGGAGACGGGGAGCGAGGTGAACGTCATGCTGTTGTTGCGTCGTGAGTGGGGGAGCGTGGTGCGGGTGGTGGTGGGTGTGCTGGTCGTGCTCGCCTTGGCGGTGCCGGTTGCGACGCAGGCGACGCAGCCGCCGCCGGGCGGCGCTCCGCCAGCGCAGGAGGAGTTCGTGCCGGTGAAGGACCTGCCGCACCAGGAGCAGCTGCCGGGCGGGCCGCTGGTGCTGGCCGCGTACGGCTTCGTCTGGGCGGTCCTGCTCGTCTACCTGTGGACGATCTGGCGGCGTCTCGGGAAGGTCGAACGGGAGATGCGCGCCCTTTCCGAACGGCTGAAGGGGCAGCAGCGGAGGATCGAAGGCAGGATGTAGAGCGGGTTCTCCTTACGGTCTTCCTTTTCCGCCGTCCTCCTTCCTTCGTGCCTCGCGTTCCTCGCGCCGCCTCAACTCGACGGCGAACGCGTCGCGTGCCGCCCGCGATCCGAGAATCCAGCCGATCACGAGGCCGATGAACAGCACTGCCGGGATGTAGATGAAGTGCCCGGCACCCATGTCACCCACGCGGTCCTCCCATTGAAACGGGCCGCCCGGCAAGGCTGGCGGTCGATCGCCACGTGCCGGACACGGCGGCACCAGTCCACGGTCACCGGCCAACCAGCAGCCGCTGCGCCAGCACCTTCGGCAGCCCCGCCGCGAGGATCCGGTCGTGGGCCTCCTCGACGGGGTAGGCCATCCTGAGCAGCCGGATCTCCCCGGTGTCGCCGTCGAACAGCGCGCACGCCGCCCGCGGGTCGCCGTCACGCGGCTGGCCGACGGCGCCAGGGTTCACGAGCAGGCGAACCCCGCCGTCGAACCGCACGGGGTCGTGGTCGCCGGCGCCTTGCCGCAGCATGTCCAGGTCGCCCTCGGGCGTCAGCGCCACCACCATCGGGAAGTGGGTGTGCCCAAAGAAGCACAGGGGTTGGCGCGCGCGCACGAGCGCCTCGGCCACGTCGCCCTCGCCGAAGATGTACTCATCCTCGTCTGCCGGTGATCCGTGGCAGATCTCCAGCCGGTCGTCCACGATCAACGGCCCGCGCGGCAGCGCCGCCAGGTAGGCACGGTTCCCTTCGCTGAGCGTCGCCCGCGTCCACTCGGCGGCGTGCTGCGCCGCCGGGTTGAACGTCTCGGCCCCGTCGAGGCCGGCCGCCACCTTGTCGTGGTTGCCGCGGACGATGGCGTAAGGCGCCAGGTCTCGAACGCGCTCCACGACCTCGTTGGGCTGGGCGCCGTACCCGACGAGGTCGCCCAGCATGAGCAGCCGGTCCCAGGCCGGCGAGGCCGCGAGCACGGCCTCCAGCGCCTGCAGGTTCCCGTGGACGTCGCTCGCGATGAGGTATCGCACGGCTCAGTATCCCAGCCAGTCGAGGATCCGTTCAACCAGTTCCTGCACCGGGGCGCCGGCCGCGTCGAGGCGCAAGTGGGCCAGGCGGTAGGCCTGGGTGCGCCGCCAGTACAGCGCTTCGAAAGAGGCTCGGTCGGCGGCCAGCGGCCGGCTGCCGTCGGGCGGCACCCGCTCGATGGCCACCTCCAGTGGGACGTCGAGCCAGATGGCGGTCCCGTCGGTCAGGATGTCGGCCCGGTTGTCGGGGTCGACGAAGGTGCCGCCCCCGGTGGCGACCACCACCTGCCGCGCGGGAAGCAGGCTGCGCAACACCTCGCGCTCGGCCGCCCGGAAGTACGGTTCACCGAAGCGGGCGAAGATCTCGACGATGCTGGCGCGCTCGCGCGCCTCGATCGCCTCGTCGACGTCCTCGACGCGCCACCCCAGGCGCTGACCCAGCGATCGGGCGACCGTGCTCTTGCCGGCTCCCATGAACCCG
>JARKSS010000209.1 GCA_029974175.1 Vicinamibacterales bacterium | reverse complement strand
ACGATCAGGTCGGCCAGCGAAACCTGCACGCCGCCGGGGTGCGCCTCGTTGAACGCAGCCTGGATGCCCTTGAGGGTGCGCAGCACCTTCGCCAGTTCGGGCGGGTTGTTGACCTCCCAGTCCTTCTGCGGCGCCAGGCGGATGCGCGCCCCGTTCGCCCCGCCACGCTTGTCGGTGCCGCGGAAGGTGGCCGCCGACGCCCAGGCCGTCGTGACCAGCTGCGAGATCGACAGGCCCGAGCCCAGCACCTGCCGCTTGAGGTCGGCAGTCTCGGCCTCGCCGATCAGCGGATGCGTGACCGGCGGCACCGGGTCCTGCCACGGCTGCGGCTCGGAGGGCACCAGCTTGCCGAGGTACCGGGTGATGGGCCCCATGTCGCGGTGCGTCAGCTTGAACCACGCCTTGGCGAAGGCCTGCGCGAACTCGTCCGGGTTCTCGAGGAAGCGGCGCGCGATCTTCTCGTAGTCCGGGTCGTAGCGAAGCGCCAAGTCGGTGGTCAGCATCGCCGGCGCATGCCGCTTCGACGGATCGTGCGCGTCGGGCACCGTGCCCTGGCCCATCCCGTGCTTCGGCGTCCACTGGTACGCACCCGCCGGGCTCTTGGTCAGCTCCCACTCGTACCCGAACAGGTTCCAGAGGAAGTTGCTGGTCCACTTGGTGGGCGTGGTCGTCCAGGTCACCTCGAGGCCGCTGGTGATCGTGTCGCCCCCCTTGCCCGTGCCGTAGCTGCTCTTCCAGCCGAGACCCTGCTGCTCGATCGGGGCGGCCTCGGGCTCGGGACCGACATGCGACGCCGGGCCCGCGCCGTGCGTCTTGCCGAAGGTGTGGCCGCCGGCAATCAGCGCCACCGTCTCCTCGTCGTTCATCCCCATGCGGCGGAACGTCTCACGGATGTCCTTCGCGGCCGCAACCGGGTCGGGGTTTCCGCCGGGCCCTTCCGGGTTGACGTAAATGAGGCCCATCTGAACCGCCGCCAGCGGCTTCGCCAGCTCGCGGTCGCCGCTGTAGCGTTCATCGCCAAGCCACGTGTCTTCCGTCCCCCAGTTCACCTCCGTGGGCTCCCACACGTCCTCGCGCCCGCCGCCGAACCCGAACGTCTTGAAGCCCATCGACTCGAGCGCGCAGTTGCCGGCGAACACCATCAGGTCGGCCCACGAGATCTTCCGGCCGTACTTCTGCTTGACCGGCCAGAGCAGGCGCCGCGCCTTGTCGAGGTTGGCGTTGTCGGGCCAGCTGTTGAGCGGCGCGAAGCGCTGCTCGCCCGACCCGGCGCCGCCGCGGCCGTCATGGATGCGGTAGGTGCCCGCGCTGTGCCACGCCATCCGGATGAACAGCGGCCCGTAGTGGCCGAAGTCGGCCGGCCACCAGTCCTGCGACGTGGTCATCACCGCCTCGATGTCCTTCTTCAGGGCGTCGAGGTCGAGCGTCTCGAACTCCTCCGCGTAGTCGAAGTCCGCACCCATCGGGTTGCGGGACGGAGGGTTCTGGTGCAGCGCCTGGAGGTTCAACTGGTTCGGCCACCAGTCCCGGTTGGTTCGTCCCCTGGGGGCTTTGCCCGCGAGGGGAGCTTCCTTCTCCTTGTCCATGTGGATGATGTCCTCTCGTGGTGTGGAGTTGCAGCCTGCTCGACATGATGGGGGCGTTGTGGCCCCGCGGGACCCGGCCTCGAGGACTGGGCCTGCGCGAGGCATTCGGGACAGCGGCCCCAGTAAATCACCTCGGCCTCCTCCACCTCGTAGCCCATGCTGTCGGGGGCCTCGAGACAGGGAGCCGAGCCGACCGCGCAGGCCACATCGGTCATGCGGCCGCACGCCCGGCAGATCAGGTGATGGTGGTTGTCGCCAACGCGGCCCTCGAAGCGCGCGGGCGACCCGGCGGGCTGGATTCGCCGGATGAGGCCAGCACCCGTCAGGACCGCGAGGGCGTCGTACACCGCCTGGAGCGAGATGGCGCCGATCTCCGAGCGGACGACCTCCAGCACGCGGTCGGCGGCAATGTGCGGTTCGCCGGAGACCGCCCGCAGGACGGCCAGCCGCTGCGCGGTCACCTGGATGCCACGTTGCCGGAGAAGCTCGGCGGGATCGGAGACCATCGGGGAAGCAGTCTACCCAAGATTCTAGAATGATTCAATTCTTTGAGTAGGCCATCGTACTCCGATTACGTCAGCGAGACCCATCCGCCTTGGCGGCCGCTTTCGACGATGGCCTCGATCGCGCGCATGTTCGCGACGGCATCCTCGAGCGGCGTCGGCACTGGCGTGTTCTCGAGCACCGCGCGAGAGAACAGGTCGCCCTGGATCGTGTACTGGTCGGCCGCTGGGAGGAGTATTTCCTCCACCTCCGAGCCGCGCTGGTGCCACAGCCGGCACGGGCGGTCGGGCGGCGCATTGAACGGGATCTCGATCTCCACCCGGCCGCTCGTGCCGTAGATGTTGACGCGCTGATACGGCGCGAGTTGCGTGGCGCAGGTGAACGTGGACGTTCCGTCGCCGAAGTCGAGGATGCCCGAGGCCAGCCGATCCACGCCGAATGCCGGGTCGTACTCGACGATCGCGGAACCGCGCACCGGTTCGCGCCCGAACAGGAACCGCGAGAGCGAAACGCAGTAGCAGCCGATGTCCATCAAGCCGCCGCCGCCCTTGCGCGGGTCGTTGCGGATGTTCGCCGGGTCGTCGAGGAAGTACGAGAAGAAGGAGTGGATCGTCCGCAGTGTCCCGATTCCGCCGTCGTGCACGATCTGCCGCGCGCGCTGCCACTGCGGGTGGAAGCGGTACATGAACGCTTCCATCACCTTGATCGACGGGGCGCGCCGCGACGCCTGCAGCAGCGATTCGGCCTCGGCCGCGCTCAACCCGATCGGCTTCTCGCACAGGACGTGCTTCCCCGCCTCGATCGCCCTCAGCGACCAGGGCACGTGCAGGTCGTTCGGCAGCGGGATGTAGACGGCGTCGATCGCGGGGTCGTCCAGCAGCGCCGGGTAGCTGCCGTACGCCTTCGCGAGGCCCAATCGTCGGGCGGCCTTCTCGGCGGCGCCCAGGTCGCGTGACGCGATCCCGACGACCTCGCACAGCGTTCCCCGCTGCATGCCGGGAATGACCTTCAGCTGGCCAATCTTCGCCGTACTCAACACTCCCCACCGGACTCGCGGCATTCGTGGCTCCCCTCAGGTCGGGGCCGTACCGAAAGCGTGCAAAACGCAACAGTCCTTGGGCCGTACCAGAGGGTGAAACACTTCACGGATTCGGTACGGCCCCGCGGCGTGAACAACGCCACCCCTCCGGTACGGCCCCGTCTCCGCGGTGAAACCCGTCAGGGACGGCTGCGGCCAGACAGCCGCCGTGCCTGCTGTTCGACCTGTATGGGAGCCACTATACTCCAGCCGTTCAGCCGCCGGCGATCTCCATTCGCCAGAGCGGCCCGCCGACGTAGAACGGCTGGTCGGAGCGGAGGTAGGTGGGCGGGTTGCCCTCGGCAACCCAGACGTGCGAGTCGGGAGGCTGCCGGCCGACCAGCGGCGCGAAGAAGCCGGCCACGCCGCCAATCTCGGCCTTCAGGACGTAGTGCGTGGCCGGCCGCTCCTCACCGCCGGGGCCCGCGGCCACACGATCCGCGGCGGCCGACTTGATCTCGAGCCGCACCAGCCGGGGCGACGGGGTGGCCACGATCAGCGACAACTCCGGCCACGGGCCCTCCGGCCCGATGTTCTTCAGCATGACGGGCACCATGCCGTTCGCCAGGTCCGCCGGGATCTCGAACTCCCGCTCGATCTGCTTCGACTGGCGGCTCCCTTCCGCCTCGCCCTTCCCTTCCGCGTACGTGACGGTCGCCCGCCCGCTGGCACCGTCCACCGACATGTCGATCGAGCGGGGAAACGCGGGGCCGGTCTGCGCCAGGCGGTCGCGGATGAACCGGAGTTCCCGGTCCTGTGAGAACACCACCGTCTCGTCGTGAAGCGAGCCGTCGTGGAACTGGAAGACGACGCGCGTGGTGACGAGCGCTCCTTCCACTGTCTGCGACATCTCCCCTTCAGCGAGAACCGAACCGTCCGCCGCGCGCAGGAGGAGCCGCTCGTGCAGGGGGCCTTCCGGGTAACGCACCGCCACCGCCTCGCCCGTCCGTCCATGCGAAAAACCCCTCTGCTCCTGCGGAGGAATCGTCACCGCCGCCGCCATCAGCACGAGAGCGATGCCCCGCATCCTGCCTCCTGTCGAGCAACAGGCTGCAGGTCCCGTACCGACGAGCGGGCGAAAACGGAGAGAAACGGGAAGGGAAGGGAAAGGCTACCTAGGGCGCTCGCGCCCGATGCCCAGCCGGGCAATCGCCGCCTCCAGCGGCCCCGGCCCCTGGAGCGGCTTGACGAGGTGCTCGGCAAACCCGGCCTCGCGGCTCTGGACGCGGTCCGTGGCCATCCCGTAACCAGACAGCGCGATCGCGGGAATGCGGTGGCCGCGCGCCGCGAGCTGCCGCATCAGGTCGTAGCCGCTGGCGTCGGGCAGCCCGATGTCCGAGATCAGCAGGTCGAAGCGCCGCCGCTCGACCGCCTCCAGCGCCTCGCCGGCGTTCGGAGCGACGAACACGTCGTGGCCCATGCTCTCGAGCAGTAGCGCCATCATCTCGGCCGAGTCGGCGTGATCCTCGACCACCAGCACCCGAAGCCGACGTGGCCCGCCCGGGCCGGCCGCCGGACGATCGTTCTCCGCCCGGTGAGGCGCCGCACTCGCCAGCGCGCACCGCGTCAACGGCAGGCGCACCCTGAAGGTGGAGCCGAGGCCGACTCCCGCGCTCTCGGCCGAGATGCTGCCCCCGTGCATCTCGACGATCGCCTTGCAGATGCTCAGGCCGAGCCCGAGGCCGCCCAGTCCCCGCGCCCGCTCATCCTGCTCGAACGCGTTGAAGAGCCTGGGCAGCATGTCCGGGTGGATGCCACTCCCGTGGTCGATCACCTCCACCACCAGGTTGCCGCCGCGGCCCTCCTCGGCCCGCGCGGGGAGCGGGCACCCGCTCACCTCGCCGGCGCACGTCACCGGATCGACCGGGCAGCGCTCGACCGGCTCCACGCGCGCCCGCACCACGATGCGACCGCCCTCGGGGCCGAACTTCATCGCGTTGCGAAGCAGGTTCCAGAACACCTGCTGAAGGCGCGCTGCGTCGCCCATGACGGGATAGGTGGCGGCCGGCATCTCGATGGCGAGCGTCTGCCCCTTCTCCTCCAGGTCGCGCTCGACGACGGCGGCGGCCTCGCGAAGGGAAGCCCCGACGTCCACCGGGCGCTTCTCCAGGTGCAGCTTGCCCGACACCACCCGGCTCACGTCGAGCAGGTCGGCGATGAGACGGACCTCGAGGTCGAGGTTGCGGCTCACCATCTCGAGCGTGTTCCGCACGTCGGCCGGCAGTCTCACGTCGGTCCGCAGCAGCGACATGGCGGCCACCGCCGGTGTCAGCGGCGTGCGCAGCTCGTGCGAAAGCTGCGCGATGAACTGGTCCTTCGCGCGGCTTGCCGCCGCCAGTTCCTCCTCGACCCGCTTCATCGCGTCGATGTTCGTCGCGACCCCGAACCAGCGGACGACCTCCCCCGAGGTGTCGCGGATCGGGACGCCCCGTACCTTGAACCACTCGTAGTGGCCGTCGTGCCGGCGTACCCGGTACTCCACGTCGTACGGCGCCCCGCACTCGACGGCCGCCCGCCAGGCCGCCAGCGCGCGCGGCTGGTCGTCGGGGTGCAGCAGCAGTGCCCACCCCTCGCCGAGGTGCTCGGGCATCGGCACGCCGGTGAAGTCCACCCACTGCTGGCTCTGGTAGTCGCAGAACCCGTCGGGCCGCGTCGTGAAGACCATTCCGGGAATCGACTCCAGCGCCTGGCGGTAGAACGACTCGCTCTGCCGCAGCGCCTCCTCGGTGCGGCGGCGTTCGGTGATGTCGAGCCAGGTGGAGAGCATCACGGGCTCGCCCCCGATCGGCAGCAGCTCGCCCGAGGCCAGGAACTCGCGGATCTCGCCCGACTTCACGCGGATGCTCTGGGCCCGATTGCGGAAGACGATC
>JARKSS010000192.1 GCA_029974175.1 Vicinamibacterales bacterium | reverse complement strand
GTGGGACGAGTCCGAGGATCCGGTCGCGATCGTGGCGGACCTCCTCGGCGGCGGTCGTCGGCTCGCCATCGGCGACAAGACCTGGTCGCGGTTCCTCGTCGATCTCCAGGCCGTCGTCCCCGGGGCGTCGTGGCGCAAGGGCAGCGACGTGACCGGGCCGATTCGAGCCATCAAGGATGCCGAGGAGATCGCGGCCCTGCGCCGAGCAGCGCAGGCCGCCGATCGCGTCGCGGCGCAGCTCCAGGGTGGGGAGATCGCGCTCGTCGGCCGGACCGAGGCCGAGGTGTCCGCCGACCTGGGCCGTCGCCTGATCGACGAGGGCCACCACCGGGTGAACTTCGCCATCGTCGCGGCGGGCGAGAACGCGGCGAGCCCGCACCACGAGCCCGGCGGCCGGGTCATCCGGGCAGGGGAGGTGGTGCTGTGCGACTTCGGCGGCACCATGGCGGCGCCCGACGGCACCGGGTACTGCTCGGACATCACCCGCTGCGTGTCCATCGGCGCACCCCCGACCGAGGTGGCCGAGGCCTATGCCGTGCTCCACGAGGCCCAGCAGGCGGCGGTGGCCGCGGCGACGGTGGGCACCTCCTGCGAGGAGGTCGACGCCACGGCGCGCCGCATCATCGAAGCCGGTGGCTTCGGCGATCGCTTCATCCACCGCACCGGGCACGGCATCGGGGTCGAGGAGCACGAGGACCCGTACGTGGTGGCGGGGAACGCCACGCCGCTGGTGGCGGGCCACGCCTTCAGCGTCGAGCCCGGGATCTACACCGCCGGCGCGTGGGGCTTGCGCCTCGAAGACATCGTCGTGGCGGCCGACAGCGGCCCCGATCCGCTGAATCGCGCGGACCACTCGCTGGCCATCGTGGATGGTTGATCAGCGGTAGTAGCCCACCACGTCGAGCACGAAGTCCGTCGCCAGGCTCGAAGACACCCGACACTGGGCGAGAGGCCCGAGCGCGGTGACGGCCGGCGTGGAGTACCGGCCTGCATCGCCGCCCCAGACCATCGAGTTGGCGGCGGGCTTGGGCACGCCGTCAGCCCAGATGGTGAAGTTGCCCGCCCCGGCAGCGGTGTTCACCAGGAGGCAGGTGACTGCAGCGGCGACGGCATCGGAGGGGACCCCGCTCGAGTTGACCGTGAGTGCAAGGGTGCGGCTCCCTCCGGCCGGAAGCTTGGTCTTCGAGCCGTTGGGAGGCGTTGTGCCGGGGCGGGAGTCGTACACCCGGGCGGGCGCCGCGAGCAGGTGGAGCGAGCCCGCGGCGGTGGGGCCGCTGAGACGGCGCCAGGTCCCGGGGTTCCCGGCGGCGACGCAGTACCAGAGGATGCCGCTCCCATCGACCTGGAGCTCACCAGCGACCGCGGCCCCGAACTCCTCGGTCGGCGGGCCCGCCGTCGGGAAGTACGGCCGAAGGGTCAGCTGGGATCGGGGCGATGTGGCGATCACGCCCCGGCCCACGGCGCTCGACACCACGATGGCGGTGCCCTGGCCGGCAACGTCG
>JARKSS010000189.1 GCA_029974175.1 Vicinamibacterales bacterium | reverse complement strand
GTCGAGCCCGCGATGAGCAGGTGCGGCATGGTGGCCAGATCGGCGACGAACGGCTCGCCGTGGATCGTCTTGCCGAGGGCGAGGGTGAGCTTCGACCCGGAGCGGCGGAAGACGTCGGATTCGAGCATCTCGCGGAGCGAGATCTGCTCGCGGCTGGCGTTCGGGATCTGGATGCCGACCGTTGACTTGCCCGGGATGCGCTCGATGAGCACTGACTCGGCCTTCAGGGCCAGCGACAGGTCGTCGGCGAGCCCCGTCACCTTCGCGTACTTCACGCCGGCGTCCGGCTTGAACTCGAAGGTGGTGACCACCGGGCCGGGATGGATCTGGACGACGCTGCCGGCCACGGCGAACTCGTGGCACTTCTCCTCGAGCTGGCGGGCCAGCTCCATCAGCACGCGCACGTCGATCTTGCGCTCGCTGCGCGGCGCGACGAGCAGCGCCACCGGCGGCAGCGTGAAGCCCTCGCGCTTCCGTTCGATCGGCGTGCGCCCTTCGTAGGCCGGAGCGACCTCGGGCCCCGACGCGGCCGCCGGCTTCCGGGGGGGCGCTGCCTGGGGGCGGCTGATCGCAGGCGTGGGACGCGGGCGCGGCGGGGCCTCGGTCGGTGCCGACCTGGGCATGTCGCCGGCAGAAGCGGGGGAGGGCGCCGCGGGAGAGCCTTTCTCGGGCTGAGCCTTCTCGACGATCTCCTTCACCGCCTCGGGGCTTTCGGCCATCCGCTTCCTGACCACCTCGCGGCGGGCGCGCTCGCGGCGGCGCGCCTCGCGCCGCTCGCGCAGACGCGCGAGCGCGCGCCGCACCGAGCCGAAGACCGTGTCGCCGATCGCCGAGAACATCCGCCCGAACGAGAACTGCGTGGCGAGGATCACCGACAGGAAGAGCAGCGTGACCAGGATGATGAACGAGCCGGTCTTGCTGAAGTACGCCGTCAGCTCCCTTGAGACCAGCGCACCGATGTAGCCGCCGGCGGCCAGGCGCCGCCCCGAGAGGGTCACCGATTCGAGCGCCAGGTGCAGCAGCGAGGCGAGGCAGCCCGCGAGCAGCACCGTTCCCACCAGCTTGGTGTAGACCGCCTCGACGCGCCGGCACCAGAAGAGCGTCCACCCGGCCACCCCGATCAGCACCGGCACCAGGTACGACGCGAATCCCAGGACCTGCACCGACAGCTCGGCGACGAACGCGCCGACGCGGCCGATGAAGTTCGCCGGCTGGCGCGCCGCCCCGGCGTGGAAGAACCACGCGGGATCGGCCGGGTCGTAGGTGACCAGCGCGATGAGCCAGATGAGCGCGGTGGCGAAGAGCGCCACGCCCAGGAATTCGCTCAGGCGGCGTGACAGTGACGAGCGAGCAGCCACGACCTCATATCTCCATGATCACCGGCAGCACGAGGGGCCGCCGCCCCGAACGCTTCCGGAAGAAGCGCCTCAGTTCGACCCGGATCCGTTCCTTGACCAGGCCCCGGTCGGTGCGTTCCTCGAGGCCGATGTGATCGAGCACGTCGGCGATCAGGAACGAGGCCTCGCGCAGCAGCCCCTCGGCGTCCGGCTCGAGCACCAGCCCGCGCGTGATGACGTCGGGGACGCCCTCGACCTCGCCCGTCTGCTTGTTGATCGCCAGCACCGGGACGATCAGCCCGTCCTCGGCCAGGTGGCGGCGGTCCCGCAGCACCTCGTCGGCGACCTCGCCGGTGCCTGGACCGTCGATGAGCACGCGGCCGGTCGCGACCCGCCCGGCGACGCGGGCGCCCGACGCGTCGAGCCGGATCAGATCGCCGTTCTCCGCCAGCAGCACCAGCGAGCCGCCCCGGCCCCCGCCGAGCAGCCGCTGGGCGAGCCGCGCGTA
>JARKSS010000173.1 GCA_029974175.1 Vicinamibacterales bacterium | reverse complement strand
GGCGTGATGACGCGCACCTTCTCGGGTGAGAGTTTCAGCGCCTCGGCGATCTGGTTCTTGAGCGGGAACGGCGTCTGCGTGCTGGCCCAGACCGTCACCTTGCCGTCTTCGACGGCGGCAACGGCGGCATGCGGCTCGATTGGCGCGTGCGCCACGTAGCTGTCGAGCCAGGTGCGCTCCACCTTGTGCGCCGCCCGCGCCTCCCCCTCGGCAAGCGATCCACCCTCGGCCGCGGTTCGTGGTGTCGGCGCCGTCTTGACCAGGTGGTCGAAGATCGTCCGGTCGTCCACGGGCGGGTCCTGTCGCACGAACTCGGCTTTGACCTCCGCCAGCGCCCGGTCGGCCTCGTCCCAATGCGGGTGCAGCACCGCAACGAGGTCGCCGTCGCGCACGACGGTCACGCCGGGCCGCTTTTCCGCCGCCGACACGTCCACGCTGGCGAGCCGCGCCCCGTGAGCCGGTGGGCGGAGGATTCGGGCGTGCAGTGCACCGCCGGGCGGGACGATGTCGCCGGCGAAGCGGGCGGCGCCGGTGACCTTCTCGACGGCGTCGCGGCGTTTGGCCGGGCGCCCCACGATCGTGAACCGCTCGACCGGCTCGAGCGCCGGCTTGGTGTCCAGGCGCCGCTCGATGCGCCGCCCCTCGGTGAGCTGGGCGTACGTGACGCGGGCCGAGCGGTTGTCGCGATCGCTGACGACCCCGTCGGTGACCACGAGACGCTCGACCGGCACCTCCAGGCGCTCGGCAGCCATCTGCACGAGGACGGCGCGCGCCTCGGCCGCAGCCTGTCGCAGGACAGGGCCGAACTGGCGAACGGTGAGCGACCCGAAGGTGCCCATGTCCCACGGGCAGAGGTCGGTGTCGCCCAGCACCACGTCAACCGAGGCGAGTGGTACGTCGAGTTCCTCGGCCAGCAGCTGCGCCAGCGAGGTGGCGGGCCCCTGGCCCATCTCGACTTTCCCCGAGAAGCAGGTGACGCGGCCGTCGGCCTTGATGTGGAGATAAGCGTTGAAGTCGGCTGGGGAGCTCGGTCTCCCTGCGGGGCGGGCTGGCGCCTGCAGGGCCTCGGGCGCCTCGGCGAGGAAGAAGACGAACAGGCCGGTGGCCTTGAGGAACTCGCGGCGATCGGGCAGGAGGGGAGTCATCGTGTCCCGCCTTTCGTCATCGCGGCGCCGGCCTGCTCGACCGCCTTCAGGATCCGCACGTGGGCGCCGCAGCGGCACAGGTGCGAGTCGAGGGCCTGCACGATCTCGTCGCGGGTGGCACGCGGGTTCTTCAGCAGCAGCGCGTACGCGCCCATGATCATCCCGGGCGTGCAGTAGCCGCACTGGAACGCGTGGTGATCGACGAAGGCCTGCTGCACCGCGTTGAGGCGGTCGCCGTCGGCGAGCCCCTCGATGGTCAGCACGCGGCGGCCGGCCACCTCGCCGACCCGCGTGGTGCACGACCGCACGGGATCGTCGTCCACGAGCACGGTGCACGAGCCGCACACCGCCTGGCCGCAGCCGTACTTCGTGCCCGTCAGGCCGAGGTCGTCGCGCAGCACCCAGAGCAGGGCCCGGTCGGGATCGACATCCACCCGCGCCGGCTTTCCGTTGAGCGTGAAGGACACCACGGGCATGTGTGCGCTCCAGAGGGGGCGTGGGAATCGAGTGGGCAGCAGTATACCGCCTGGGCCGGGCGGCGGCAGCCTGGTGGGGGGGAGGGGCACCTTGCCGCCCGCCCTGGCGGGGAACGGCAAGGTGCCCGGGATCGGGGCGAGAGCTACTCGAGGCGGTTGCGGGCGGCGATCAGCTTCTGCACGACCTGGAGCACGGCGGCCTCGGTGGCCTCGCCGAGGACCGTGTCACGGAAGTTGGACGAGCCGAACTCGATGTGCCCGGTCACGCGGTTGGTCCCGCCGCCGAGCAGCAGGCCGCTGCGGCTCGAGGTGGCGTCGCCCTTCGCGCTGGCCATGATCTCGCCGGTCGTCGTGTCGATCATGCGCGCGGTGACGGCGACGGTCGCCTTCCCCTTCTTCGTCCCGACGTCGCCGACGCCGAAGTTGCGGCGCCCGAGGACGCTGCCGCCGAACCGGGAGTTCTTGTCCTCCATCCCGAACTTGGTGACCGACCCGACGATGAGATACCTCGCCCCCAGGGCCTTGCCGATCTTCACGACCTGGGCCTGGGAGGGATCGGCCCGGTCGCTGTTCGAGAAGTCCTGCTCGGCCAGCACGTCGCTGATGCGCTTGCGCTCGATCACGCGGTAGGTGCCGTCCTCGACGAGGCCGTCGACGATCATGTCGGCGATGCCCTTGCCGATGTCCTGGTTGCCGCTCCACCAGTGCTGGATCGATGCGAAGTCGAAGTCGAGCAGCGCCACCGTCGGGCGGTTCGACTGGGCGGCGGCCGGGTTGGCCAGCGCCAGGAGTCCGACCGTCAGGAGCAACC
>JARKSS010000147.1 GCA_029974175.1 Vicinamibacterales bacterium | reverse complement strand
CGGGTTGGCCGTCTCGAGCGTCTGCTGCGCCAGGCGGTCGAGCACTGCCGTTCCCCGCTCGGAGTCCAGCGAGGCTTTCAAGACGCCGACCGCCGCCGCCGCGACGCCGGGATCCGGATCCCCGAGGGCGGCCAACGCCGGCTCGATTGCGCGCGCGTCGCCAATGCCTTCCAGCGCCGCGAGTGCCGCGGCGCGCACCTGGGGGTCGGCGCTCCCGCTCAGCACCTGCAGAAGGCCCTCGACCGCGCGGGTCCCAATGACGGCAAGGCGCGCCGCTGCCGCCTCGCGCGCGGTCGCATCCCCGCGCTCCAAGTCCTCGAGCAGGCCGGCCACCTCGGTTGCCGACGAACGCTTGATCACCACGGGGGTAAAGCTTATCCGAAACAGGCTGGCAGCGTGTGCCGCACCTCGCGGCGAGGGGTCAGCTCGTCTCGTCGGTGTCGCGCTTCCGCCCGAAGATCCAGGCGATCGCGATGCTGATGACGTAGAGGCCGGTCATCGGCCCGGCGAGAATCAGCTGCGTGACGGGGTCGCCGCTCGGCGTGATCACCGCCGCCACCACGAAGATGATGAGGACGGCGTACTTGAACTGGCGGAGCAGGAAGCGCGCGGTCACCACCCCCAGCCGCGCGAGGAAGTACACGATGGCCGGCATCTGGAAGACGATGCCCATCCCAAGCGCCATCTTCATGTACAGCGAGAACACCGGCTGGATCTTCGGCGCGAAGACCAGGTCTTCGTTCGAGAAGCTGCCCAGGAAGCGCCACATCCACGGGAACGCCACGTAGTGTGAGAAGGCGGCGCCCCCTGCGAACCCGACCGAGGCGAGGATGATGAAGGGGATGGCGAGGCGCTTCTCGCGGGCGTACAGCCCCGGAGCGACGAAGAGCCAGACCTGCAGCAGCACCACGGGCATCGCGAGGATGATGCCCGCCAGCAGCGACATCTTCAGGTACAGGACGAACGCCTCGGTCGGCTCGGTGTAGATGAAGTTGCTGCCCTTGGGCAACAGCAGCCCGAGGGGATGCATGATGAAGGTGTAGATGTGCCCCACGAACGTGAAGGCAAACGCGCACCCGACGGCGACGGCCACCAGCGACATGATGAGGCGGCGGCGCAGCTCGTCGAGGTGTTCGAGGAACGTCATCCGGGCGCCATCGCCCTCCTGCTCCTCGACCTCGTCGGCCCACGGATCGGGTTCTGCGGGCGCGGCGCTCGCGGGGTGCCGGCTGCGGAAGGGTACCAGCGCCATCAGCCGTGCTGCACGGTGTCTGACTCGGGTGACGACTCGGTGGGCCCGGACGACGTCGCGGGCGCGGGTTCAGGCGTGGGCTCAGGGGCCGGCGTGGCGGGGGCCGTCCTCTGCCGCTGCTCGTCGATCCGGATCTCTTCCTCGAGGGTGTTGCGAAGTTCGTTCGACGCCCGCTTGAACTCCGAAATGCTGCGCCCGAGCGATTTGCCCAACTCGGGCAGCTTGCGAGGCCCGAAGATAATCAGGGCAATCACGAAGATGACGATCAGTTCCGGCATCCCGATAGACCCGAACATGCTGGCTCTCTCCTTGCTCCCGTCCTGACCGCCGCACGTCAGGCCTGCCCCGCGGGGTTGCCGCGCGCCGCCGACTCCTGTCGATGTGCTGCGGATTGCCCCGCGGACGGGCAGCGACCGTCGCATGCCTCGGACAGGCGCGCCTCAGGCGGGCGTGGGCCGGAAACCACCTGCATTATAGGGGTCGGCTCGCGCCAGGGTCAAGCCGAGGACCCGGGGCGCGGCGCCGTCCCGCACCCCGGAACTCGTTGCCGCTGCGGACCTTATCTGCTAGCATCGAAACCATGGCCCACAGGTACGGCGTCTTCTCGGTTGCCGCATTCGCCGTGGTCGTTTCGGCCCTGGTGGGCGGCCTCCTGGGCCGCAGCGCCATGGCCACCGACACGCGGCAGCAGGACTACCGCACGTTTACCGAGGCGCTTGCCGCCGTCGAAGCCAACTACATCGACAAGGTGGACACGGCGCGCCTGGTTTACGGCGCCGTCGAGGGCATGCTGCAGACGCTCGATCCCCATTCGAGCTTCATGGACCCCGACCTGTACCGCCGGATGCGCGAGCGCCAGGAGGGCCGCTACTACGGCCTCGGCATCACGATCGTCCCCGTCAACGGCGACATCACGGTCGTGTCGCTGTTCGAGGGGTCGCCCGCGTACCGGAAGGGCATCCGCCGCGGCGACATCATCGCGCGCATCGAGGGCGAGGATGCCAAGGGCTGGAGCAGCGACGACGCCGTGAAGCGCCTGCGCGGGCCGAAGGGCACGACCGTCCAGATCTCCCTCAAGCGCCCGGGCTACGACCAGCTGATCGAGGTCGAGGTCCCCCGCGACGAGATCAACATCCCGTCAATCCCGGCCTACTTCATGGTGGATGCCGAAACCGGCTACGTCCGCCTGCAGGACTTCGCCGAGAACACCGATCGCGATCTCGACGCCGCCCTGAGAGACCTCTCCGGCCAGGGGATGAAGCGCCTGCTCCTCGACCTGCGGCAGAACCCTGGCGGGCCGCTCGACCAAGCGATCCGGGTCACCAACAACTTCCTCCCGCGGGGGGCGCTGATCGTCTCCACCCGTGGCCGCGCCCGCAACTCCGACAAGGATTACGTGGCGACCGAGGCCGGCGACTACCCGACGATGCCGCTCGTCGTGCTGGTGAACCGCAACAGCGCGAGCGCTTCCGAGATCGTCAGCGGCGCGCTGCAGGACCACGACCGGGCCCTCATCGTCGGCGAAACCACCTTCGGGAAGGCGCTCGTCCAGTCCGTGTACACCATCGCCGACCAGGCGGGGTTGGCCCTGACGACGGCGCGCTACTACACCCCGAGCAAGCGCATGATCCAGCGCCCGTGGGACGGGACCTTCGACGAGTACCTGAACTACACGCTGAAGCGCCAGGAGCCGAACCGTCAGCACAAGCCGTCCGAACTCCGCTACACGGCAGGTGGCCGGGAAGTCTACAGCGGCGGCGGCATCGAGCCCGACCGCCGCCTGGACGGGCCGATCGAGGGCTTCGACCCCACGCTGTTCGGGCGCCTGCTCTACAACCGCCAGCTGTTCGCGACCTTCGCCGAGGGCTTCGCCGCCGAGGGGGACAATCGGATTGCGCCCCGGCCGGGCCTCCGGCGCGTCTCGAAGGGCTTCGTCGTCGATGAGCGCATGCTCGAGGACTTCAAGGCATTCATCCGGGAACAGAAGGTGAAGCTCGACGAGGCCGCGTTCGCGAAGGACGAGGCGTTCATCCGGGCGATGATCCACTACGACATCGACCTGGCGCTGTTCGGCGTCTCGGAGGCGCGGCGCAACCTGATCGCCGCCGACCCCCAAGCCCGGTTCGCCCTGCAGCTCTTTCCCGAGGCCGAGCAACTGGCCGAGCTGCGCAAGAGCCGGGCGGCGTCCACCCGGGGCGGGGGGCAGTAGGGCCATTTCCCCAACAACTAGTGCCCTTTCGGGCGCTTGCCACAATACCTCGTCGTTGCTAGACTGAGCCGCGGCCCGGCCTCCGCCGGGCCAGGGGTCCAGATGCGTCTCCAGAAGCTGCAGATTTCCGGTTTCAAGTCGTTTTCGGATCGGTCGGAGCTCTCGTTCGACCGCGGGGTCACGGCCATCGTCGGGCCGAACGGCTGCGGCAAGAGCAACGTGGCCGACGCCATCGTCTGGGTGCTGGGCGAGCAGAGCGCGAAGAGCCTGCGCGGCGACCAGATGATGGACGTGATCTTCAACGGCAGCGAGGCCCGCAAGCCGACCGCGGCGGCCGAGGTGAGGCTGATGCTCTCCGAGGTCACCTCCGCGAACCGGCTGCTGTCCGACGACGAGGGGAACCGGGAGGCCGTGGCTCGCAACGTCGAGGTGACCCGGCGCCTCTACCGATCCGGCGACAGCGAATACCTGATCAACGGCGAGCAGTGCCGGCTCAGAGACGTGCACGATCTGTTGATGGACACGGGGCTCGGTGCCAAGGCGTACGCCATCATCGAGCAGGGGAAGATTGGCCAGATCCTCAGCTCGCGTCCCACCGACCGGCGGCAGCTCATCGAGGAGGCCGCCGGGGTCACCAAGTACAAGGCGCGGCGCCGGGCGGCGGAGCTGAAGCTCGAGGCGTCCCAGCAGAACCTCACCCGGATCGACGACATCATCTTCGAGGTCGAGAAGCAGCGATCGGCGCTCAAGCGGCAGGCCGCGAAAGCGCGGCGCTACAAGCGCCTCAGGGAAGAGCTCCGGCGCTGGGAGAAGGTGCTGTTCGCCCGACGGTACCGGGTGCTGGCAGACGCGATCGAGACAGCCCGCGCGCGGCTTGCCGCCAAGCGGGCCGAGGAGTCGGCCGCTGCCGCGCGCCTGGCCGCCGCCGAGGACACCCTCTCGCGGATGCGCCTCGAGCTGGCCCAGGCCGAGGCGGAGGCCGCCCGGCTGCGCGAAGCCGCACACGCGCGGGAGCTGGAGATCGACCGCCGCCAGAACCAGATCAGCCTGAACCGACAGCATCTCGAGCAGCTGGTGGCCCGCAACGCCGACGTGGCCGACGAACTGGCTGCCATCGCGGCCCGGCACGACCCGGCCCGGCAGGCCCTCGAAGAGCGGCGGGAGGCCGCGGCCCGCGCCGCCGCCGAGCGCGACCGGGCTGCCGAGGTCCTGGCCCGCGCCAACGCCGAGCACGCCGAGGCGGCCCGCGCGGCGCACGCCTGCGAGGCAGCGGTGGACGAGCGCCGCCAGGCGCTCTTCCTCCTGCAATCGTCGGTGGCCTCGCTGCAGCACGCGGTCGAGAACGCCCGCACGTCGCGCGAGCGGGTGGTAGACGGCCTGACTCGCCTCCAGGCCGAGCAGGCCGACGTGCAGACCGAGAAGGCGCGGCTGGCCGAGGAGCGGGCCTCGGTTCGCACGAAACTGGCCGAGGCCGAGAGCGCGATCGAGCGGCT
>JARKSS010000141.1 GCA_029974175.1 Vicinamibacterales bacterium | reverse complement strand
CTGCGCTCATCGCGCTGGCGCTGGCCATCCTGGTCGCGGGCGTGTTCACGCGCCTGATGCTGCGCCCGATCCACGTGATCCGCGGGGGCCTCACCCGGCTCGGCCGGGGTGAGTTCGGCGTCAAGCTCGACCTGCCGCAGCAGGATGAGTTCGGCGAGCTGGGCAACTTCTTCAACGCGGTCAGCGCGCAGCTCTCGGCCGACCGGTCGCAACTGGCAGGCCAGAAGGCCAACCTCGAGGCGGCCGTGGAGCACATCGAGGACGAGGTCGCGCTCATCAACCCGGCCGGCGAGCTGCTCTTCGCCAACCCCGCGATGCGGCGGGCGCTGCCTCCCGAGTCGTTCGGGCGGCCGATCGACGACATCCTGCCCTCGGGCCATCCCTACCGCGAGCTGGTCCAGGCCACGCTGAGGGAGCGCCAGTCCCGTGGGCCGGTGTCGGCGACCATTCCCGCGGCGAGCCCGCCGCCATCCGGCGCATCACTCCCCGAGGCGAACGGGGAAGCGGCAACGCCCCCGGCATCCGAACGCCTCGTGATGGCCCATGCCATCAAGGACCTCGATCAGCAGCTGGTCGGCGTCATGCTGGTGGCGCGCGACGTCGAGTACCTGGGGCGCGTCCAGTCGATGCTGAACTACTCGCGGAAGCTGGTGGCGCTCGGGCGGCTGTCGGCGGGCGTGGCGCACGAGGTGAAGAACCCGCTCAACGCGATGACCATCCACCTCGAGCTGCTCAAGCAGAAACTCTCGCCCACGGTCCGCCCGCGGCCGCGTGCCGCCGCGGTGGCCGTGCAGGCGCCCGCCTCGAGTCTCGGCCTCTCGACACCCGGCCCGGTCGAGGCCAACGGGCCCGACCTCTCGGCGGCCCTCGATCACGTGAAGATCATCGGCAGCGAGATCCAGCGCCTCGACCAGGTCGTCCAGGGCTTCCTGAAGTTCACCCGGGCCGAGGATTTGAAGCTGCAGGACCTCTCGCTCGGCTCGGTGATCGACGAGGTGGTGCGGATCATCGAGCCCGAGTGCGCCAAGTCGGGCGTGACCCTGACGACCGCCGGCATCGACAGCCTCCCTCGAGTCAGCGGCGACGCGACGATGCTGCGGCAGGCGAGCCTGAACCTCGCGATCAACGCCTGCCAGGCGATGCCGACCGGCGGGCAGCTGCGGATCGCGGCTTCGCTGCTGC
>JARKSS010000139.1 GCA_029974175.1 Vicinamibacterales bacterium | reverse complement strand
GCCCTGCTCGGGCCGTCCGGCTCGGGCAAGACGACGCTGCTGCGGGTGATCGCGGGTCTCGAGATCCCCGAAGCCGGGTCGGTGCTCTTCGACGGCGAGGACAGCACGAACCGCAGGGCTGCCGACCGGCGGGTGGGCTTCGTCTTCCAGCACTACGCGCTCTTCCGGCACATGACGGTGTTCGAGAACATCGCCTTCGGGCTGCGGGTGCGGCCGCGCGAGTCGCGCCCGTCCCGGCAGGAAATCGACCGGCGCGTGCACAAGCTGCTCGAGCTGGTCCAGCTCGAGGCGATGGCCCACCGCCTGCCCGCCCAGCTCTCCGGGGGGCAGCGGCAGCGCGTGGCCCTGGCGCGCGCGCTTGCCGTCGAGCCGCGGGTGCTTTTGCTCGACGAGCCGTTCGGGGCGCTCGACGCGAAGGTCCGCAAGGAGCTGCGGCGCTGGCTGCGCCGGCTGCACGATGAGCTGCACGTCACGAGCATCTTCGTCACGCATGACCAGGAAGAAGCGCTCGAGGCGGCCGACCGGGTCGTCGTCATGAACCAGGGGCGCATCGAGCAGGTGGGGACGCCCGCCGAGGTGTACCAGCACCCGGTCAGCCCGTTCGTCGTGGACTTCCTCGGCGACGTCAACTTGTTCCGCTTCCGGATCGAGCACGGCAAGGCCTACATCGGCGGGCTGGCGTTCGACGTGCCGCAGCGCGAGGACGTGCGCGAGGCGCGGCTCGCCACCCTCTACATCCGTCCGCACCAGCTGGAGATCAGGCTGGAGGAGGGCGGGGCCCAGCAGTTCCGCGCACGGGTGCGGCACGTGAACCCCGCCGGGCCGCTGGTGAAGGTGGATCTCCAGGCCGAGTGGGGCGACCCGGTGCGCGTCGAGCTGTCACAGGAGCGCTACCGGGCTCTGGGGCTGAAGCCGGGCGACGCGGTGTTCGTCAGCCCGCTGGAGATGAGCCTCTTTGCGGCGGACAGCTCCGAACCTTGAGCCCCGCCTTCTCCAAACGCTCGCCCGCCTTCGCTTCGCCTCCGCCTGGCCCAGATCCTCGGCGAGCCCCGGCGCGGCAGGCCTTGAGCCCTGAGCCTTGAGCCTTGAGCCTTTCTACTGCCATCCTCCCGGCTGGGTGCCGGCGATGAACGCCTCGGAAATCGTGTTCGGGCCGTCCGATTCAGCCGGCAGGCCGGTCGCCCGGTCCACGCTCAGGAAGACGATGTTGCCGGGAGGCTCGAAGGTGGGCGGGTTCTTGCGATCGCCGCGCGCATCGATGTAGGCCTTCATGAACGCCTTCCAGATCGGCAGCGCCGCCTGGGCGCCGGTTTCGGCCGGGCCGAGCGGTTTCTTGTCGTCGTAGCCCACCCACACGCCGACCGTGATGTTCGGGTCGAAGCCGATGAACCAGGCGTCGGTGAAGTCGTTGGTGGTCCCCGTCTTGCCGCCAAGCGGCCATTGCAGCGAGGCGGCCGAAGCGGCGGTGCCGCGCTGCACCACGCCGCGCAGCAGGTTTGTCATCACGAAGGCGGTGTCGGCGCGAAGCGCCTCGCGGGGCTGCGGGCGGTTTTCCTCGAGGACGTTGCCGTCGCGGTCGAGGATGCGGAGCACCTGGTAGGGCTGCATGCGGATGCCCTGGTTCGGGAAGACGGCGTAGGCCGCCACCGTCTCGAGCAGCGTCGCCTCGCCCGCGCCGAGGGCCAGCGACAGGACCGCCGGAAACGTCGACTGGAAACCGAAGCGCCGGACGTACTCCACGACCTGCGCTGGCCCGACCTGGTCGATGGTGCGGACGGCCGGCACGTTGCGCGACTGCTCGACCGCCCGGCGCAGCGTGATCGGCCCCTCGAAGGTCCCGTCGTAATTGCGCGGCGCATACGGTGGCTGCCCAGGACCCGCGTCGTAAGTCACCGGCTCGTCGAGCAGCACGGTGGCCGGCGTGAACCCGCGATCGATGGCCACCGTGTAGACGAACGGCTTGAAGACCGAGCCAAGCTGCCGCAACGCCTGCGTCGCGCGGTTGAACTTGCTCCGGGCGAAGCTGAGGCCGCCGACCATCGCCACGATCTGGCCGGTCCGGTTGTCCATCGCGAGCAGGGCGCCGTCCACGAGCGGCGTCTGGTCGAGCATCACCGTGAGCGCCCCGGTCTCGGGATCGATGGCCCGCACCCGGACCTCGATGAGGTCGCCCACGTGCAGGATGTCGCTCGCGCTGGCCCGGCGGGTCCAGGCAATCGCCTGGCGATCGAGATCGGCCGTCTGGTCGCCGATGCGCACGCGGACAGCACCGGGGGCCAGGGGTGGCCCCCCGGCGGCGGCAGAGCCGTCGCGCGCCGCCTTGGCGCCCCGCGGGTTGGCCGCGATCACCACCGCCGGCAACACCTGGCCGACCGCGCGGGGCCCATCCCACCGGTCGTCCTTGTAGTGCACGAGGTCGATACCCTCGGTCACCAGGTTCCGCGCGGGCTTCCGGAAGCCGCGCCGCCGGTCGAGCGCCCGCAGCCCCTCGTCGAGGGCCTGGTTGGCCGCCAGCTGGAGCTGGGGATCGAGCGACGTCTCCACCGAGAGCCCCTTCTCGTACAGCGCCTGCGCCCCGTACTTCCGCTCCAGGTACTTCCGCACCTCCTCCACGAAGAACGGCGCGATCGACTCGTCCTGCCTGGGCTGGCCGCGCGTGACCACGGGCCGGCGCGACGCCTCCTCGGCCTCCTCACGCTTGATGTACCCCTCCTCGGCCATCTGGCGCAGCACGTAGTTGCGCCTCGCGGTGGCCCGGCGCACGTCGACGAAGGGACTCTGACGTTGCGGTAGCTGGATGATGCCGGCGATCAGTGCCGCCTCTTCGAGCGACAGGTCCTTCGCCCGCTTGCCGAAGTACATCCGCGAGGCGGCCTCGACGCCGTAGGCCCCATGGCCGAGGTAGATGTGGTTCGCGTAGAGGGTGAGGATCTCGCGCTTGGTGTACCGCTTCTCGATCTGGAGCGCCAGCAGCGCCTCCTTGATCTTCCGCTCCGGCGTCTTCTCGGGGGTCAGGAACAGGCCGCGCGCCAGCTGCATCGTCAGCGTGCTGGCGCCCGCCATCCGGCGCTTGATCACGTCCTCGACCGCCGTGACGAGCACCCGCGTCATGCTGACGCCTACGTGGCCGTAGAAGCCGGCGTCCTCGGCCGCGACGATGGCCTCGCGCAGCCGCGGCGAGATGTCGTCGTACCCCACCACGACCCGCCGCTCGGTGGCGAACTCGGCGACCACCTGCCCGTCGGCCGCCAGCACGCGCGTGATCGTGTTCGGGGCGTAGTCGTCGAGCGCCGAAATGCGAGGCAGGTCGCCGGCGTAGGCAAAGAAGACGCCCGTCACCACCCCGAGGACGGCGGCGAGCAGGAAGACCGCCACGAGGCCCGCATGGCGGGCGACCCGAAGAACGACATGAGCCACGGGGCGATCTTATCAGGGCTCAAGGCTCAAGGGCCTGCCGCGCCGAAGCGCGCCGAGGATCCAGGCGAACCGGAGGCGAGCGTAGGTGGGGCCTGCCGCGCCGTAGCCGCGAGCGAAGCGAGCGCTTGGCGAAGGCGGGCTCAGGGCCGTGGCGTTGGGCTTGACATACAATGACTCATATTTCTATAGTGTTATCTGCATAAGGTCGGCGCAGATGTGCCGTTCGCGGGACCGGCGGTCCCGCAGATCAGCTTTCGGGGGATGGGAAGCGCTATGAGCAAAATCATCGGAATCGACCTCGGGACCACCAACTCGGTCGTGGCGGTCATGGAGGGTGGCGAGCCCACCGTGATCACCAACCCCGAGGGCGGGCGGCTCACGCCGTCCGTTGTCGCGTTCACCAAGACGGGGGATCGCCCGGTTGGCCAGGTGGCCAAGCGCCAGGCGGTGACCAACCCCGAGAATACGATCTTCTCGATCAAGCGGTTCATGGGCCGGCGCTACGACGAGGTGACCGAGGAGATGACGATGGTCCCCTACAAGGTCGTGGCCGGCCGGGGGGGCGACGTCCGGGTCGTCGCGACGGGCAAGGAGTACTCGCCGCCCGAGATCTCCGCGATGATCCTGCAGAAGCTGAAGCAGGCGGCCGAAGCTTACCTCGGCCAGCCGGTGACCGCGGCGGTCATCACGGTGCCGGCCTATTTCAACGACGCCCAGCGCCAGGCCACCAAGGATGCCGGCCAGATTGCGGGCCTCGAGGTGAAGCGGATCGTCAACGAGCCGACGGCGGCCGCGCTCGCCTACGGGCTCGACAAGAAGAAGGACGAGACGATCGCGGTCTACGACTTCGGCGGCGGCACCTTCGACATCTCGATCCTCGAGGTGGGGGAGGGCGTCGTCGAGGTGAAGGCGACCAACGGTGACACGCACCTGGGGGGCGACAACCTCGACCAGCGGATCATCGACTGGATCATCGCCGAGTTCCGCAAGAGCGAGGGGATCGATCTCGGCAAGGACCGGATGGCGCTCCAGCGCCTGAAGGAGGCCGCCGAGAAGGCCAAGATGGAGCTGTCCACGGTCACCGAGACCGACATCAACCTCCCGTTCATCACTGCCGACCAGACCGGTCCCAAGCACCTGACGATGAAGCTGACGCGGTCGAAGTTCGAGCAGCTGGTGGAGGACCTGATCCAGAAGACCGTCGGCCCGGTGCGCCGCGCGCTGGCCGACGCCGGCCTCGACGCGTCCAAGATCGACGAGGTGGTGCTCGTCGGCGGCTCGACCCGCATCCCGCGCGTGCAGCAGGTGGTCAAGGAGCTGTTCGGCAAGGAGCCGCACCGCGGCGTGAACCCCGACGAGGTGGTGGCCGTCGGGGCGGCCATCCAGGCGGGCGTGCTGGCGGGCGAGGTCAAGGACCTGCTCCTGCTCGACGTGACGCCGCTGTCGCTCGGCATCGAGACGCTGGGCGGGGTGATGACCAAGCTCATCCCGCGCAACACGACGATCCCGACGCGCAAGAGCGAGATGTTCTCGACCGCGTCGGACAACCAGACGCAGGTCGAGGTGCACGTGCTGCAGGGCGAGCGCGAGTTCGCCCGCGACAACCGCACGCTGGGCCGCTTCAACCTGGTCGGCATCCCGCCGGCTCCGCGCGGCGTCCCGCAGATCGAGGTCACCTTCGACATCGACGCCAACGGGATCGTCAACGTGTCGGCCAAGGACATGGCGACCAACAAGGAGCAGAAGATCACGATCACCGCGTCGAGCGGCCTCAGCAAGGAAGAAGTGGACCGCATGATGCGCGAGGCCGAGTCGCACGCCGAAGAGGACAAGCGGCGGCGCGAGCTGACCGACACGCGCAACCAGGCGGACAGCCTCATCTACCAGATCGAGAAGACGCTCAACGAGAACCGCGAGAAGGTGGCGGCCGGCGACGCGTCGCGCATCGAGTCGTCGATCGCGGCGCTCCGCAAGGCCACCGAGGGCGACGACGTGTCGGCGATCCGCAAGGCGATGGACGACCTGCAGAAGGCGTCGCATGCGATGGCCGAGGCGCTCTACCGGCAGTCGCAGGCGGCTGGCGCTGGCGCCCAGTCCGGCGCGGAGGCCGGCGGCGGGGCGTCCAACGGCAGCGGCGGGCGTCCCGGCAGTGACGACGTCATCGACGCGGAGGTCGTGGACGACAAGAAGTAGGAAGGGCTGACAGCAGCCGGCGGACGGTGTCGGCTGCCGGCCGATGGGAACCATGGACCTGTACGAGATTCTCGGGGTGCGGCGGGGCGCGGGCGGCGGAGAGATCCGCCGTGCGTACCGCCGCCTGGCCCGGCGGTACCATCCGGACCTCAATCCCGGCGACCGCGAGGCCCAGGCTCGGTACGCCCAGATCACGCGGGCGTTCGAGACCCTGAACGACCCCGAGCGGCGCCGCGCCTACGATGCCGGCGTCCTGCTCGAGCCCACCGAGCCGGCGCCCTCGTACGGCTTCGAGGGGTTCGACTTCTCGGTGCAGGCATCGGTCGGCGCCGAGGCTTCGACCTTTGGTGAGCTGTTCGCGGACGTGCTGACCAGGACGCTCGGCGGCCAGGAGGGGCCGCAGCGGGGCGCCCACCTGCACGCCACCGTCAGCATCTCGCTGGCCGAGGCGCTGACGGGCGCCGAGCGGCAGGTGCCCTTGACGCGGCACGTCGCGTGCCGGGTGTGCCTGGGGCGTGGCGCCGTGCAGGCGGCCGCGTGCGACTGCCCGGCCTGCGGCGGGACGGGGCGCGTCCGCTCGTCCCGCGGTCACATGGTGTTCGCGAGGCCGTGCGAACGGTGCGGCGGCAGCGGCCAGCTGTCCTGGGTGACTTGCCGCAGCTGTGGCGGCCAGGGCGTCGAGGTGCGGGGCGAAACGGTGGCCGTGGCGGTGCCGCCGGGGATCGCGGACGGCGCCGAGCTGCGCGTGCCGGGTGGCGGGCACGCCGGCCGCCGCGGCGGCGAGCGGGGCGACCTGTTCGTGCGCGTGCAGGTCGAGCCGCACCCGTTGTTCCGGCGCGAGGGGCCCGACCTGCACCTGGTGCTGCCCGTGGCGGTGCACGAGGCGGCGCTCGGGGCGCGCGTCGAGGTGCCGACGCTCGAGGGCCCGGTCCTGCTGCGCGTGCCGCCCGGGACGCAGTCGGGGCAGCGGCTCCGCCTGCGAGGCCGGGGGCTGCCCGCGCCACGGCAGGGAACGCGCGGCGACCTGCTGGCGGAGGTGAAGCTCGTCCTGCCGTCGCCGCTCGACGAGCGGGCGAAGGAACTGTTGCGCGAGTTCGCGCGAATCCACCACGAAGACGTCCGGCGCGAGTGGTGGGCGGCGGTGGACGCGCCCCGCCGCTTCGACTGAGGGGGTGAGCCATGGTGACGAGGCGAGGCGGCAAAGCCTATTACATGATCAGCGCCGTGGCGCAGAAATACGGCATCCACCCGCAGACGCTCCGGCTCTACGAGCGCGAGGGTTTGCTGAAGCCGTCGCGCACCGAAGGGAACACCCGGCTGTACTCCGAGGAGGATCTCGAGCAGCTCGAGACGATCCTTTCGCTCACGCGCGACCTGGGCGTGAACCTGGCCGGCGTCGAGATCATTCTCAACATGCGCCGGAAGATCGAGCAGATGCAGCGCGAGGTCAACGAGTTCATGGCCTACGTGAAGGGCGAGCTTGCGCGCGGCCTCGACGACTGGGAGCAACGGCTGCACACGGCCCTCGTCCGCTCGACGCCCTCGGACCTCGTGCGCTCCACGCCGCCGCCCAGCCAGCAGCCGCCCGCGCCCGAGAAGGCGGACGGCCGGCGAGCCAACGCGAAGTCCTGACCAGGCCCGCCCGCCCCCAACCGCGACGAACACGACGGAACAACCACAAAGGACACAAAGAACACGAAGAACGGCTCGGAGGTCCCCTTTTGTGATCTTCGTGTCCTTTGTGTTCTCTGTGCTCTTTGTGGTTCACCTCTTTGTGGTCTCGTCCGCATCTTGCGGTCTCTCTTCGTGGTCCGTCATGGCACAATAGGCAATCCATGCCCTGCCCGCTCTGTGACGACACCAGGTGGCGCGTGGTCGAGCGCGAGGGCCGCCGACAGGCCGTGCGCTGCGACTGCTGGCGCGAGGCGGTCGCGGCGCGCCGGCTGGCCGAGGCCCGCATCCCGCGCCGCTACCAGCACTGCACGCTCGAAAGCTTCGTCACCTACCCGAACGAGAAGCTGCAGAACGCCCTGGCCCGCGCGCGGCGTTTCGCCGAGGCGTTTCCCGTCGTGGACAAGGGGTTGTTTCTCATCGGGCCGCCCGGCGTGGGCAAGAGCCACCTTGCCGTCGCGGTCCTTCGACAGGTCATCCTCACGCGCGGCGCCCGCGGGCTCTTCTACGACGTGCGCGAGCTACTGCGCCTGATCCGCAGCACGTACGACCCGTCGGTGCGTGCGAGCGAGTCCGAGGTGCTGCGGCCGGTGATGGACGCCGACCTGCTGGTGCTCGACGACATCGGCTCGGAGAAGTCGTCGGAATGGGTCGGGGAGACCCTCAACCTCATCGTCAGCACGCGCTACAACGACCGGCGGCTCACCATCTTCACCTCCAACTACGAGGAGAAGGAGGACGCCGACGACCCCGACTCGCTGCTGGCCCGGGTCGGCTTCCGCATGCACTCGCGCCTGTACGAGATGTGCGAGTTCCTCGAGTACGATGGCGCCGACTACCGGCACCGCCCGCCGAACGCGGGGCCCGAAGACCTGCTGGCGATGTGGAAGGTCCAGCAGCGAAGGCGCGTCGGCCTGCCGCGCAAGGCCGCGACCCAGGTGCGCGCCCAGCTCAGGAAGCCCGACCCGCGCGCCGACGTGGCCTGGCCGGGAGGGCGGGCGGGAACCTGAGAAGGGCAGCTGGAACGAATGGTGGAGGCGAGGTGAGCATGCCCCGGCGAGGGATCATTGCGGCGCTCGTGGTCTTCGCGTGGCTGGTCGCAGCCGTGCCGGCCCACGCCGACATCACCGCGTTCCTCGGCCTCAGCACTACGCCGGGCACCCGCCAGGCGCGTGGGCTGGCCATCGGCGGTGGAGTGCTGGCCCTCGGCTTCGAGTTCGAGTACTCGGACATTGCCGAGGACGTCGCGGACCTCGAGCCGGGCCTGCGGGTCGGGTCGGTGAACGGCCTGCTGCAGACCCCCTTTGCGCTGGGCGGCGTGCAGCTCTACGTCACGGCCGGCGCCGGCGTCTACCGCGAGCGCCTCGGCGACGCCTCCGAGACCAGCGTGGCCGTCAACGTGGGCGGCGGCGCGAAGATCCGCCTGTTGGGGCCGCTGCGCCTGCGCCTCGACTACAGGCGGTTCTCACTGCGGGGCGACCCGCTGCACGAGGGTTACCACCGCCTCTACGCGGGTGCCAACCTGGGGTTCTGATCGCCGTACAAAAAAAGGGAGCGGGCACGTGCACCGCTCCCAGTGGCCTGGCGCTCCGTCGCAAGGACGGCGGGAACGCCGTCTACTCACTGCATCTTGGTGACCAGCGTCAGGTCGAAGACCGCAGGCGGATTGGCCGCCTTCGCATCAGTCCACTTCTGGTACAGCGCCTGCGCGTCGGCCGGGAAGGCCTTGTACAGCAGGGAGAGGAACCAGTACTCGACGTTCTTCACGACCGGGTCGGCGATCATCACGTAGACGGCCGTGCCGTTGCCCACCGGTCCCTTGAACAGCTTCCAGCTCTCGGCCTGCTGCTTCGCCTCGGGCGTCTCGAGCTTCGTCAGCCCCTCCTTGAGGCGCCCTGCCATCTCCTCGAAGTCCGCGGCCTTGTCTGCCTTGACATAGAGGATCATCACGCCGGCATCGTTCTGGAACGCCACGGTGGGCTTCTGCGGGGCGCCCTGCTCCTCCTGGGCGAAGGTCAGGCTCGGCGACCCGAACGCCAGCACAACGGCGACTACCAGACCAGCCAGCATCGGCCGTCGACAAGTAACGATCGCTAACCAGGTCAGTCGCATGCAGGCCTCCTTGACACGAAAGTACAGCCGGTGAGGGCGTTACTCTACCGTACTGTCGGTCCGTAGAAAAGCAGCCATTACCTCGTTGGCCATCAGCATTCCGGGACGCGTGAGCCGCAGGCGCCCGGCCTGCCGAATCAGCAGTCCCGCGTCGATGGCCGGTGCGAGCCGCTCACTGTAGGTCGTCCAGACGTCCACGCCGTATCGGGCCCCGATCTCCTCGTACGGCACGCCTTCGCTCAGCCGGAGTCCCATGAACAGCGCCTCTTCCAGCGCCTCGCGGGTGCCGAGCGGGCGACACGCCGCGACGATGGGCTCGCCGGCCTCGACGCGGCGCGTGTACTCGCTGGTGCCGCACACATTGTTCCATCGAACCCGATGGCGTGTCGAGTGGGCGCCCGGGCCGAACCCGGCCCACTCGCCGTCGGTCCAGTACTTCATGTTGTGCCGGCAGCGGCGTCCGGGGGCGGCCAGGTTGGAAATCTCGTATTGCTCCAGCCCGCCTTCCTCGAGGCGCTCCATCGCCATCAGGTACATATCCGCCGCGTCATCGTCGGGCGCCTGCGACCAGCCGGCCCGTGCCATGGTATCGCGAAGCGGGGCGTTGGGGTACAGCTCGAGCAGGTACACCGAGGCATGCTCGGGGCCGAGGGCCAGCAGGCCGTCGAGCGACTCCTCGAGGTGAGCGCGCGTCTGTCCCGGCAGCCAGAGCATGAGGTCGAGACTCAGGTTGTCGAACCCCGCCGCCCGCGCGTCGGCGAACGCGCGGCGGGCCCGCTCGGCCGAGTGCGCCCGGCCGAGGCGCTGCAGTTCCTCGTCGCGGAACGACTGCACGCCGAAGCTGATGCGGTTGACCCCCTGCTCGCGGAAGGCTAAGAGCGAGGCCCGGGACACCGTCTCGGGGTTGGCCTCGAGGGTGATCTCGGCCCCGGGCGCCACCTCGAACGCCGCGCGGCACTCCTGGATGATGGCGCCGATCTCGGTCGGCTCGAGCAGCGACGGGGTGCCGCCTCCGAAGTAGATCGTGTCGGCCGCGGCGCCGTCCCCGGCCCGCCGGATCTCGAGCCGGACCGCTTCCACGTAGGCGGCCTTCAGCGCCGGGTCGAAGAGCCCGCGGTTGAAGTTGCAGTAGCCACAGATCGAGGCGCAGAAGGGCACGTGGACGTAGAGCCCGAGCGGGGAGGGGGAAGGCATCGGGGTTCTCAGCCTTCAGGGTTACCAGTTTGGCGGGGGCCCGGCAAGCCCCATGCTATAGTCGATCCGAGGGCTTCCCCCCCAACTTGCTGGAGTCGCGGGCGTGCCAGAGCATTACTACAGCCGCGAAACAGTGGCGCTTCGCGCCGAGCTGAGGCAGACGCTCGACCGCTCGCGCCTGCGCGCCCTCCACCAGCGCCGGGCCGCACGCCATCTGCTGGTGGGCGCGCGCCAGTTCGCGCTGCTGGCGCTGTGCGGCTGGGGCCTGGTGGCCTTCGAGCACCCGCTGCTGTGGCTGCCGCTCGCAATCGTGCAGGGCTTCACGGTCTTCAATTTCACGGTCCTCCTGCACGAGGTCGTGCACCACAACGTCTTCGAGAGGCGGCGGCCCCGCGCCGAGCGGCTCCTGGGCTGGCTCTACGCCATCCCGAGCGGCATCTCGGCCTCGCAGTTCACCCGCTGGCACCTCGACCACCACGCCGAGCTGGGTTCCGAGGAAGACGACCCCAAGCGCCACTTCCTCTCGCCCAAGATCAACGCCCGCTGGTTCAAGCTGCTGTACTGCACGCCGGCACTCTTCCCGATCTACTTCCGCGCGGCGCGCCTCGCGGCGGCGGGATACGACGAGCGCTTGCGGCGGTCGATCGCGCGCGAGCACACCGTCGCCATCCTCGTTCATCTCGCGGCGCTGGCGGGCTTCTGGCTGTGGGGCGGCCCGGCCGTCGCACTCCGCGCCTACGTGGTGCCTGTCTTCCTTGTCTTCCCGCTCGCCTTTACGCTCAACCGGCTCGGCCAGCACTACGACATCGAGCCCGACGACCCGGCGGGGTGGACGACGCTGGTGCGCGGCCACTGGTTCTGGAACGCCGTCTTCCTGAACTCGAACTTCCACCTCGAACACCACTACTTCCCGGGCGTGCCGTTCTACAACCTGCCGGCGCTGCAGCGCGAGCTGACGCCGTTCTACCAGCGCCGGGGGCTGCGCTGGCGGAGCTACGGCAGCCTGGTCCGCGGCTGGCTGCTCGAGAACCGCGCCCCGCACACGCGGTGGGACGACGCCGCGAAACCGCTGATGGTCTCGGGCGACCGGGCTGCCGGTCCGACACGCTGACGACCGCGATGGACTTCCGACCCACCGACCACCACCAGGTCCTGCGCCGGTCGGTCCGCGAGTTTGCCGAGCGTGAGATTCGCCCCCACGTCATGGAATGGGACGAGGCGCAGCACTTTCCCGAGGAGCTGATCCCCGGTCTTGCCAGCCTGGGCCTGCTCGGGATCCAGGTGCCCGAGGCGCTCGGCGGCGCGGGGATGTCGGCGCTCGACTACTGCATCTGCATCGAGGAACTGGCCCGCGTCGATCCCTCGGTCGCCCTGCTGGTCGCGGCGCACAACGGCCTGTGTACCGCGCATCTCGTGATGTTCGGCTCGGAGGAGCAGAAGCGGCGCTTCGTGCCGGCGCTGGCGCAGGGTGAACGGATCGGGGCATGGGGGCTGACCGAGCCGCTGGCCGGAAGCGACGCGGGCGGCATGCGGACGCGGGCCGAGCGGCGCGGCGACCGGTGGGTGCTGAACGGTTCGAAGACCTTCACCACGCACGGCCGCGTCGGGCACGTGCTGATCGTGATGGCCGTCACCGACGCCAAGGCCGGCCGCCGGGGCATCTCGGCGTTCGTCGTCGAGCGCGGCACGCCGGGGTTTCGCCCCGGACGCAAGGAGAACAAGCTGGGCATGCGGGCGAGCGACACCAGCGAGGTGGTCTTCGAGGACTGCTGCCTCCCGGGGGATCAGCTGGTCGGGCGCGAAGGGGAAGGGTTCGCCAACGCCTTGCAGGTACTCGACGCGGGGCGGATCGGCATCGCGGCACTCGCCGTCGGCCTGGCGCAGGGGGCGCACGAGGCGGCGGTGGCCTACGCCAGGCAGCGCCACCAGTTCGGCCAGCCCATCGCCTCGTTCCAGGCGATCCAGTGGAAGCTGGCCGACGATGCGACCGCCATCGAGGCCGCGCGGCTGCTCACCTACCGGGCGGCCGCGCTGAAGGACCAGGGGCTCCGCACCACGCGCGAGGCGTCGATGGCGAAGCTGTTCGCGAGCGAGATGGCCGTGCGCGTGGCCGAGAACGGCGTCCAGATCCACGGCGGCTACGGCTTCGTCAAGGACTACCCGGCCGAGAAGTACTTCCGCGACGTCAAGCTGACGACCATCGGCGAGGGGACGAGCGAGATCCAGCGGTTGGTGATTGCCAGGGAAATCCTTGGATGAGTGTCGTGCAGAAGGCGCCCGATAGGTGTCGTGCAGAAGGTGCAGGAAGTGCAGGAGGTGCAGAGGGTGCTGGTGCTGAAGGTGCAGGAGGTGCCGGGCTCAGCACCTCCTGCACCCGGCAGCCGCCCTCACTGCGCGGTGCCCGGCCAAGGTACGGCAGGCCTTCGGCACCTCCAGCCCGCCCTCCGCCGCGCGGTGCCCGGCCAGGACGCGGCAGGCCCTCGGCACCTCCAGCACCGCACCTCCTGCACCCTCTGCACCCCCCTGCACCTCCAGCACGCTGAATCTCAGTACGGCTCTTCCCCGAACGTCTCGGCGTATCGCTGGAGGAACTCCTCGATCGTGTAGGCGTGGCTCGAGCCGCCGAGGTGTTCGAGCGCGTAGGCCGCCGCGACGCTTCCGAGCCGACCGCAGACCTCGAGGCCGGCCCCCGTGGCCAGTCCCTTCATGAAGCCGCCGCGAAACGCGTCGCCCACGCCGGTCGGGTCGACGATCTGCCGCGGCGGGACCGCGGGGATGTCGATCGTGCCCGAGGGGCGAAGGATCGAGGAGCCGCGCTCGCCGCGGGTCACCACGAGCGCCCGGGCGTGCGCCAGCATATCGGCCTCGTTCATCCCCGTCTTCTCGCGGATCAGGGCGAACTCGTAGTCGTTGCAGATCAGGATCTCGGCCCCCGCCACTCCCGCGCGCAGTTCCTCGCCGTTGAGGCGGGCCACCTGCTGGCTCGGGTCGAAGATGTAGGGGATTCCGAGCGTACGGCACTCGGCCGCGTACTGCACCATCGCCCCCGGGTCGTTGGGCGAAACGATCGCCAGGTCGCAGGGGCCGGCAGCCCGGAACGACAGCTCGCCCGCGTGCGCCATCGCCCCCGTGTAGAACGACGCGATCTGGTTGCCGTCCTTGTCGGTGCTGCAGAAGAAGGAGGCGGTGAACTTGCCGGTCACCTGCCGGACGAGCGAGGTGTCCACGCCGGCCGCCTCGAGCCAGGCGCGGTACTCGTCGAAATCCTGCCCCGCCGTCCCCATCAGCCGCGGGCGCTCGCCGAGCAGCGCCAGCGTGTACGCGATGTTCGGCGCGCACCCGCCGCGGCGCTTGTCCATCGAGTCCACGAGGAAGCTGAGGCTGACCCGGTCGAGGTGTCCCTCCAGCAGGTGTTCACTGAAGCTGCCGGGGAACGACATCAGGTAGTCGTAGGCGATCGAGCCGGTGACGATGATTTGCATAGCAGCTGACAACAGGCAGCAGACGGCGAGCAGCAACAAGAATCAGCGACAGGGCCCTACTTCACGTACTTCCCGATGATCGGCCGCAGCTCTTCCTTCACCTGCACCGGGATCGCCTCGGGGCTCGTGATGATCGCCGTCGCCAGTGCGCAGCCGCAGGTGCACCCGCGGGCTTCCGGGATCCGCGCCACGGCCTCGGCGATCACCCGCTGAGCCGTGCGCGCGTTCTGCATCAGGTTCGCGACGATCATCTCGACGCTCACCGAGTCGTGCTCGGGGTGCCAGCAGTCGAAGTCGGTGACCAGGGCGAGCGTCGAGTAGCAGATCTCGGCCTCGCGCGCGAGCTTCGCCTCCTGCAGGTTCGTCATCCCGATGACGTCCATGCCCCAGCTGCGGTACAGGCGCGACTCGGCCTCGGTGGAGAACTGCGGCCCCTCGATGCAGACGTAGGTCCCCCCGAGATGCGCGCGCGCGCCGCAGGCGAGCGCCGACTCGTGTACCACGCCGGCGAGCTCGCGGCAGACGGGGTGGGAGAAGCCGACGTGCGCGACGATGCCGCGGCCGAAAAAGGTGCTCGGCCTTCCCTTCGTGCGGTCGAAGAATTGATCGGGAATCACGATGTCGAGCGGCGGATAGGCCTCCTTCAGGCTGCCGACCGCGCTGGCCGAGATGATCCGTTCGACGCCCAGCGTCTTGAAGCCATAGATGTTCGCCCGGAAGTTCAGCTCGGACGGCGAAACCCGGTGCCCCGCGCCGTGCCGCGCGAGGAAGGCCACGCGGCGGCCGCGGAGGGTTGCCAGGACGAAGGGACCCGAGGGATCGCCGAACGGCGTCTCGATCGCGACTTCCTCGCGAGCGGTCAGCTCCGGCATGTCGTACAGGCCGCTCCCCCCGATGATGCCAATCTGCGCGTCCATGTCGTTCCTCATCGCGTCGGTGGAGGGGGCAACAGGCAGGTGATTATAGCGGACGCGGCACGACGGCCGCCGCGAGCAGGTACAGCCCCCCGCCCGCCAAGAGCGTGGTCGAGAACCCCCAGTTCATCGCGATGAACACGGCGAGGGTGGCGCCCAGCACCGAGAGCGCTCCGTTCATCGCCCACGCCCACGGCAGGAGCGCCGGCGTCCGCGATGACAGCAGCCGGACCCCGGCCGGCAGGGGGACCCCCATCAGCATGCCGGCTGGCAGCAGTGCGGCGGCCGCCAGCGCCAGGCGCGCGCCGAGCGGCAGCACGATGGCCGCCCGGATCAGGGGGGGCAGGCCGACGATGGCCACGACGCCCAGCAGCGCGAGGCCGCCGAGCGCCAGCCGCAGGCTCCGGCCAAGGCTGGCGTCGGGCAGCCGGCGGCTCAGGAAGCTCCCGATCCCTGTGCCGAGCAGGAGCGAGAACAAGGTGACCGCCAGCGAGTACACCGGGTGGCCGAGCAGCAGCACGAACCGCTGCAGCAGGGCGACCTCGACCAGCATGAAGGCCGCTCCCAGCAGCCCGAAGTACCCCAGCCAGCGCGGCCAGCCCGTGCCGAGCAGGTCTCGTCCGCCCAGCGCGAGCGGGGCCAGCACGAACAGCAGCACGAGCGCGCCGCTGATCCCGATGAGCGTGATCAACGCGCTGAGCCCGTTGCCGAACAGCATCGACCGCCCGAACGCCACGCCGAGCTGGTCCTGCAGCTTGGTCGTGTGGAAGAAGAAGGGGCGGTCGTCGGTGGTCGGCGTGATGTCGGTCGCGTACGACCGGTAGAAAGCGTGCCGGTCGGGGGCCGTGATGAGCCGGGCATAGTCGTTGGGGGTTCCTTCGGCCGCTCCCCAGTGCCCGGTTCCCGTCGGCGCGAGCGTCGCCGGGGCCGGAAGGCCGGGCGCATAGAGGATCGTGAAGCGCAGCGCCCGGGCCACCTCGTCGAGGTGCCGCACCTCGGCGGGGGTGAAGGGCGACCGCTTGAGGATGAAGGTGGCGACCTTCTCGTGCTGGACGACCGCGAGGCGATCGTGCGCGGTCCAGCCGCGCCGCGCACAGGCCTCCTGTGCCAGCGACACGAGCCGCAGGCCGTCCACCGCCCAGCGCGTGATGGTGAGGACGCCCCGCTCCGAGAGGTGATCGAGGTAGTCCTCGAACGCCTCGACGGTGTAGAGGCTGTTCTCCGTCAGCGTGTACGCACCGGCCGCCGTCGCCGCCCAGGTGTCCACCAGCGAGGCCTGGATCACGTCGTAGCGATCAGACGAGCGGCGGACGAAGCTGCGGCCGTCCTCCACGTAGACGCGCACGCCGGGCCACCGGTAGATGTCGCCGGAGTAGTCGCGGAACCGATCCATCATCACGTCGCGGGCGATGATGGCGTTGATCTCCACGCCGTCAACTCGGTTGGCGCCGAACGTCAGCGCCGCGAGGAGATCGCGCCCGCCGCCGGGGCCGATCACCAGCGCCGAGAAGGGCCGGGCCTCGCCGCCGTTCCCGTCCAGGCCTCCTGCGGGCGGGTTGACGAGGTGGTACGCGAGCGAGGTCAGTTCCGACCGCAGGTACGCCCCGTCCTCCTCGACGCGCCCGGTGAACCGGATGATCGGTGTCGAGGCCGCCGAGTCGATGTCCATGAAACGCGAGTCGGGCATCGGCCCGGTGTACGCGGGGCTCAGCGACCAGTCGCCGTGGCGGCGGTCGTACACCGCCACGCGCGAGAACGAGTTCCACTTGCTGAACAGCACCGTGTCGCCTTCGTGTCCCTTGGTCTCGCCCACGTCGAACGAGACCACGCCGCCGAGGTGCGACGCCCAGGGAAGCACGGCGACGAGCACGGCCAGCACCACCACGCGCCGCCTGGGCAGGGGCGGCGCGAAACAGGCGGCTGCCAGCGAGGCGAGCGACGCGGTGGCGAGCACGACGCCCGGGGCTCCGATCCGGTCGAGCAGCGGCAGCAGCAGCACGCAGCCCAGCGACGCGCCGATCAGGTCCACGGCGTAGACCAGGTTGATGCGGCCCGCCAGGCGGGAGATGGCCAGCGTGATGACCGAGCCCCCCGCGAGGAAGGGCAGGGCTGCCAGCGCGTAGATCGCCAGCATCAACGCCAGGTTCCTCGGCGAGTAGTTGAGCCCCACGCGGATGCGGACGAGCGAGGCCAGCGACACCGTCGTCGCCACCGCATACACGAGCGCATGCCACGAGAGCAGCCTGCGCGCCGGCACCCGCGCGAGCCGCTTCCGGGCCAGGAACACGTAGACGCCGCTCGCGCTGAGGCCGAACAGCGCGATCGAGATCGCCAGGAAGGCGAAGTGGTAATACATCGTGACCGAGAAGATGCGCGTGAGCGCGAGCTCGGTCATCAGGAGCGAACCGGATACGCACGCCACGCCAACTAGCACGGCGGGCGTGGCGGCGGCGGCCTCGGACGGGGCGGGCGCCGGGTGATCCATCCGGGCAGTCTACCACCGGAGGGGAACGTCCCTTGCTAGTCCGGTCGGCGACGGTCGGCAGACCGGAGGGCATTCGAAGTGAGCGTGCTGATCCCGGTGCTCGCCGCAGGAGCGTTGGTGCTGGCGGGTGCACCGCCGGCTGGCGGGCAAAGTGTGTTCCGGGCGGCAACCGAGCTCGTGACGCTGAGCGTCACGGTTACGGACTCGGAAGACCGCTTCGTGGCGGGCCTCGGCCCGGACGACTTCGTCGTGCTGGAGAACGGCACGCC
>JARKSS010000137.1 GCA_029974175.1 Vicinamibacterales bacterium | reverse complement strand
CGCCGCGCTTCTTCGAGGCGCTGCGCCGTGCCAGGAGCGATCTGCGCGGCGAAGAACGCGTCCGCGTGGCGCCCGAGACGCTCGCCGACGCGCAGCAGCCGGCCGGGTCGCTCCGCGACGCGCTCGACGAAGTCCAGGACGAGATCGCTTTGGCCGCCAACCCGCCCGAGGACCTGCGCGCCATCGCCCGCCGGGCGGGCGAGGTGCGCGATCACCTGGCCTTTCTCGTCCGGGCGGGCGACCCCGACTTCGTCTACTACCTCGAGATGCGCGGCCGCGGCATCGCGCTTCGCGCCTCCCCGATCGACGTGTCGGCGATCGTGCGCGAACTGCTGCTCGATCGGCTGCCCGCCACCATCCTCACCTCGGCCACCCTCGCCGTCGGCGGCAGCTTCGCCTACGTGCGGGGACGGCTCGGAGTGGGAAACGCCGACGAGATCCGCGTGCCCTCCGAGTTCGCGTACCGGGAGCAGGCGATTCTCTACCTGCCGCCGCGGATGCCCGACCCGCGCTCCCCGCAGTTCCCGGCGGCGGCCACCCGCGAGATCCTCCAGATCCTGGAACGCACCGAGGGGCGCGCCTTCGTCCTGTTCACCAGCTACGCGATGCTGCGCGAGGTGGAGCACTCGCTCCCCCCTTCGCTGCCCTTCCCGGTACTCGTGCAGGGACAGGCGCCGCGCTCGGTGCTGCTGCGCCGGTTTCGCTCCCTCGGCAACGCCGTGCTGTTGGCCACCTCGAGCTTCTGGCAGGGCGTGGACGTGGTGGGCGAGGCGCTGAGCTGTGTGATCGTGGACAAGATTCCGTTCGCGTCGCCGGCCGACCCAGTCACCGCCGCCCGGATCGAGGCGATCCAGGCCAGAGGCGAGAGCGCCTTCACGGAATACCAGGTGCCGCTGGCCGTGCTGACGCTCCTCCAGGGCTTCGGACGGTTGATCCGGCACCGGCAGGATCGCGGGGTTTTGGCACTGCTCGACCCGCGGATCAGGACGAAGGGGTATGGGGCGGTCTTCCTCGAGGCGCTCCCGCCCGCGCCGGTGACCTCCTCCCTGGACGATCTGACCCGGTTCTTCGCCCGCTGACCAGCTCTAAAGCCCTGTTGAAACGACGGTTCCCGCCCCAAGGTCGCCCCAAGATCGTGTAAACTGGTGATGCGACGGGTCCCGTCGCATCTTGCCTGAATCCTGTGCACTCAGACGGAGGTTGCCTCATGCTTCCCGTTCTTTCCGGCCGCCGTGTACTGCTCGTGCTCTTCGCGGTGCTGGCGGCCGTTGCGATCTCGTCGCCCGGGTGGGCCCAGTCCACCGGGATGTTGAAGGGTAAGGTCGTGGACGGGGAGAACAAGCCCGTCGACGGCGCGAAGATTACGATCTCGTTCCTCGACGGCATCTCGCGCAACTACGAGGTCAAGACGAACAAGAAGGGCGAGTTCATCCAGATCGGCCTGCCGCCGGGCCGCTACAAGGTCACGGCCGAGAAGGAGAAGCTGGGCTCGCAGTTCTTCGACGTGCGCGTGCGCCTGGGCGACGCGGCCGAGGTGAACTTCGCGCTGGTGCCGGGAGCCGTCGGCCTGACCAAGGAAGACGCCGAGAAGGCGGAGGCCGTGAAGAAGCTGTTCGAGGAGGGCGTGGCGGCCAGCCGCTCGGCCGACTACGACGGTGCGCTCGCCAAGTTCAACGAGGCGCTCGTCCTGCTGCCGAGCTGCTACGACTGCTACTACAACATCGGCTTCGCTCAGGCGCAGAAGCAGGAATACGACAAGGCGGAAGAGTCCTTCAAGAAGGCCATCGAGCTGAAGGCCGATTACGCGGAGGCCTACAACGGCCTCGCCACGGTCTATAACGCGCAGAAGCGGTTCGATGACGCCCAGGCGGCCAGCCAGAAGGCGGCCGAGCTGGCGGCGGCGTCCGGCGGCGGCGGCGGCGGCGGCGGGGTGGACGCCCTCTACAACCAGGGGGTCATCGCGTGGAACGCGGGCAAGGCCGAGGAAGCCAAGAAGCACTTCGAAGAAGTGATCAAGCTGAACCCGCAGCACGCCGACTCGCATTACCAGCTGGCGATGTGCCACGTGAACCTCGGCGACCTGGCCGCGGCCGCCGACCTGTTCGAGAAGTACCTGACGCTCGCCCCGAACGGCCAGTATGCCGAGCAGGCGAAGGCCCTCGTGGCGCAGCTGAAGAAGTAGGGGCGGTTCGTCGGCGCCCGCCCTGTCGTGGCCGCCGGGAGCCCTTCCGGCGGCCGCCCGTCCTCTTCGTCCCTTCCGCTTCGACTCGTGAGCCTCGAGGCCGACCTTGCCGCGCGTCTTGACCGTGTCCGCGGGCGCATCGCCCGCGCCGCACGGGCCGCGGGCCGCGACCCCTCCGACATCCTCCTGGTTGCCGTTTCGAAGACCTACCCGGCTTCGCACGTCAGGGCGGCCTACGCGGCCGGGCAGCGCGACTTCGGCGAGAACCGGGTCCAGGAGGCGCTCGCGAAGATGGAAGCTACCTCGGACCTGCCGCTGCGCTGGCACCTGGTGGGCCACCTGCAGTCGAACAAGGCGCGAAAGGCCGCCGCCTCGTTCACGGCGGTCCACTCGGTCGACAGCGTGTCCCTGCTCGAGGCGCTCGACCGCGCCGCCGCCGCGTCCGGGGCGCGCCCGGAGGTGCTGCTCCAAGTCGATCTCGCCGGCGAAGCCACCAAGTTCGGCGTGCCTCCCGAGAACCTGGACCCCTTGCTCGAGGCCGCGCGGTCCTGCCGCGCCGTCCGGCTTGCGGGCCTGATGCTGATGCCGCCCTTCTTCGACAACGCCGAGGACGTGCGGCCGTTCTTCCGCCGCCTGCGTGCGCTGCGGGACGAACTGCTCGCGTCGGGCCGCCTGCCCTCCTCGGCGGTTCACCTCTCGATGGGCATGAGCCACGACCTCGAGCCGGCCGTGGAGGAGGGTGCTACGATTGTCCGGGTGGGCACGGCCATCTTCGGCCCCCGCGGGCTAACGTCGAACGCGTGACCGGCCGAGACTCGAAAGAGGCAGCAACCCAGGCGTGACAGGAGACAGCCAATGAAGGTGACACCGCTCGACCTCCGGC